>NZ_MJYA01000009.1:0-114513 GCF_001763075.1 Campylobacter sp. BCW_4321
TGATACTACGCCTTACTGGCAGGGGGAAAGTAGCTCATTGCGGACTTGTTAAATGTCTTCATTGCTTACTTTATATATAAATCCTATGTTTATTTTTATTGTTGTTTTAGATGGTGCTTAGAATCGTGTTTAAAAAAGAGTTTGTTGCTGGTTAAGGTTTTTAAGAGAATAGGGTGTTTTTAGGAGTTTGGAAGGTTTAGTATATTTGTATGGATTGTAAAATAAATTAAATTTTATTCACACATTCTTTAAAGACTTTTCCACGCTCTGCGTAAGAGTTGAACTGATCTAAACTTGCACAAGCGGGACTTAAAAGAGCCACTTCATTGTCTTTTAAGTGATTTGAAATTTCATTTACAGCTTTAGATAAAACTTCACATTTATAGGCTTTCAAATTCGCTTTTTTTGCATAATCAAGCATTTTTTCGGTACTAATACCTATAGCATAGAGTTCTATATCAAATCCTTTCATAAAATCAAATAAATTGCTAAGATCTACACCCTTATCATCTCCCCCTATGATGAGATGAATTTTTTTATCTTTATAGCGACTAAGTGCAGCCATTACCGCACTTTCATTTGTAGCTTTAGTGTCATTTACCCAAAGCCTATTTTGACTGTCTTTAAGCTCTTCGAGTTTATTTTTTTCCATTACAAAGCTATTTAAAAGCTCATAGCTTAAAGTATCAAGTAGAATTTTTTCTATAGCTAAAGCCATGATAGCATCGAGTAAAAAAGGACTTTTAAAGGAAATTTTTTCCGTATCAATGCCAAATTTAACAGCTAGATCTTTTTCATCTTCATAGCTTATTTTATGAGCTTTTGTTGGAGTATTTGCATAAATTTTAGGCAGTATTGCTACATCACATTCATTCATTCTTTTTAAAACGCTTAGCTTATCTTGAACATAATTATCAAAACTTCCATGCCAAGAAAGATGATCAGGACTTATAGGTAAAAGTGTATAAATTTCAGGTTTAGCTTTATGAGTGTAGTGTAGGGTGAAAGATGAAGTTTCAAGTATCCAAAGTTTTGCATAAGGATCAAGCTCTGCTAAAGGAGTTCCAACATTTCCACCCATAACAGCACCAATGTGTGATAATAAATGTGTAGCCATTTGAGTGGTAGTAGTTTTGCCATTGGTTCCGCTTATCCAAACGGATTTTGGCATGATATCATAAAAAAAGTCATATTCGCTTTGTAAATTTTTTGCTTTTTGAATGAGTTTGTGCTTTGGTGGAAAACCTGGACTAGGAATTTCAATATCGCTTAAATTATCATCAAAATCATTAGGATTTAAAAGTAAATTTCCTAGTGTATCTTTTTTTGTTTCTGTAAAATGATCATCATAGATATCAAAAGGCCCAAATTTATCTACCAAATTTTCAGCAATAGCACGTGTGGTTTTTCCGTATCCAAAAAGTGAAATTTTCATTATCTTAGCTTTATTGATGCAAGTGCAAGTAAATTTGAAAGTAGGGCTATCATCCAAAAACGCACTATAATTTTATTTTCTACCCAGCCAACTTTTTCAAAATGATGATGAATAGGTGCCATTTTAAAGACTCTTTTATTAAAAATTTTAAAACTTCCAACTTGTAAAATTACAGAAACAGTTTCAAGAACAAAAACAAAACCTATGAGTAAAAGTAAAATTTCATTTTTGCTAATGATAGCTAAAAATCCTATGAATCCACCTAAAGCTAAACTTCCGCTATCCCCCATAAAAACCTGCGCAGGATAACAGTTGTACCATAAAAATCCCATTAAAGCACCGATTAATGCAGCGCAAATAATCACCACTTCACCAAGTCCTTGAATTTTTGGCAAAAGTAAATATTCACTATAATTTAAATTTCCGCTCAAATATAAGAATATCCCTAAAGTAGATAAAGAAAAAATACTTGGAACTGTAGCTAAGCCATCAAGTCCATCGGTTAAATTTACAGCATTAGAGCTAGAAATTAAAACCAAAATCCAAAAAGCAATGGCAAAAATTTCCATATCAAAAAGAGGGTGTTTATAAAAAGGTATAAAAAGTTCCGTGCTAAGCTCTGAACTAAAATATAAAGGTAAGATGCAAATAAGTCCAGCGATGATTTGTGCTAAAAGCTTCATTCTTGGACTAAGTCCTGAATGATTATCTTTTTTTAGAACTTTGCCTAAATCATCTATGAGACCTATCAAACAAAAAAGTATCAAACAAAGTAAAGCACTTATAGCAAAAATATTATCAAATTTGATACAAAATAAACTTGCAATTACTGCAGAACTGATGAAAATAAGCCCACCCATGGTTGGAGTATGGCATTTGGTTTTATGAGTTTTTGGGGCGTATTCGTAAATAGGTTGACTAGCATTTTTAGCTTTTGCCCAAGTAATAAATTTAGGCATTAAAAATAAAGACAAACATAAAGCGATAAAAAATGCAAATCCTGCACGCACACTAATATAAGTAAAAAAAGCATAATGACTTAAATCTGAAAGATAATACAAAACCTAGCCTTCTTTTTGGTTTTTAAAAGTTTAATTTTAGTAAAATCTAACCAAAAAAATTCTTATAAAAGAGAGAAAAATGAAGCAAAAATGCGTTTTAATTATTACAGATGGAATAGGGTATAATAAGAATAGTAAGTTTAATGCTTTTGAAGCAGCTAAAAAACCAAGTTATGAAAAGCTTTTTAAGGAAGTCCCAAATTCTTTACTAAAAACGAGTGGTTTAGCTGTAGGTTTGCCAGAAGGGCAGATGGGAAATAGTGAAGTAGGGCATATGTGTATAGGAAGTGGGCGTGTTATTTATCAAAATTTAGTGCGTATTAATAAAACCATTGAAAACAAAGAACTTGAAAAAAATGAGAATTTACAAAAACTTTTAGCAAAATGTAAAAGAGTGCATATTATAGGGCTTTATAGCGATGGCGGGGTGCATTCTATGGATACGCATTTTAAAGCCATGCTTGAAATTTGTGCGAAAAATGGCAATGAAGTTTTTGCTCACGCAATCACTGATGGGCGTGATGTAAGTCCAAAAAGTGGCTTAAATTTCATAAAAGATTTAAAAGAATTTTGTGAAAATTTAGGCGTGCATTTTGCTACGCTTTGTGGGCGTTTTTATGCTATGGATAGAGATAAGCGTTGGGATAGGGTGAAAGAATATTATGAGTGCTTGTTAGGTAAGGCTTATAAAGTGCCAAATTTATTAGAATACCTACAAAAATCTTACGATGAAAATATTACTGATGAGTTTATTAAAGCAGCTCAAAATGAGAATTACAAGGGCATGAGAGAAGAAGATGGTATTATCTTTATCAACTTTAGAAATGATAGAATGAAACAACTTGTTGAAGTGTTAAATTCCAAGCATTTTAAAGAGTTTGAACGCGAAAAAATCTTTGAAAATTTACTTACTATGAGTGTTTATGATGATAAATTTAAACTCCCTATGCTTTTTGAAAAAGAAAAAATTGAAAATACTTTAGCTCAAGTGATTTCTAAAGCAGGGCTTAGTCAGCTTCATACCGCAGAAACCGAAAAATATGCTCATGTAACTTTCTTTTTTAATGGCGGGAAAGAAGAGCTTTTGGAAAATGAAACAAGGGTTTTAATCCCAAGTCCTAAGGTAAAAACTTATGATGAAAAACCCCAAATGAGTGCTTTTGAAGTGTGTGATGTAGTGAAAAAAGGCATAGAAAAGGGTGAGGATTTTATAGTGGTAAATTTTGCAAATGGAGATATGGTTGGACATACAGGTAATTTTAATGCTGCTATAAAGGCTGTTGAAGCGGTGGATATTTGTTTGGGCGAGATTGTAGAATGTGCAAAAAAGCATGATTATGCTTTTATCATTACAAGTGATCATGGAAATTGCGAGGCTATGCAAGATGAAAAAGGAAATTTGCTCACCAATCATACCACTTTTGATGTTTTTGTTTTTGTGCAAGCAAAGGGAGTTTCAAAGATTAAAGATAATATGGGGCTTAGTAATATCGCTGCAAGCGTGCTTAAAATTTTAGACTTAGAAATTCCAAAAGAAATGAATGAGGCTTTATTTTAGTTTGTTTGCCTTTTTTTATAAGAAATTTGTTAAGATTGCAATTTTTAAAATTAAACTTATTAAGGATAGATAATGAAATTTAGTGGAAAAAATGTTTTAATTACTGGAGCAAGTAAGGGAATAGGTGCTTCTATCGCAAAAACTTTGGCGGGTTTTGGACTTAAAGTTTGGATTAATTATCGTTCAAAACCTGAACTTGCAGATGCTTTAAAAGATGAAATTATTGCAAGTGGTGGCGTTGCTGCTGTGATTAAATTTGATGCAAGCAAAGAAGATGAGTTTGAAAATGGTGTAAAAACCATAGTGGAGAGCGATGGAGAGTTAAGTTATCTTGTAAATAACGCAGGCGTTACAAATGATAAACTTGCTTTAAGAATGAAATTAGAGGACTTTAGTGGCGTTGTGGATACGAATTTAAGCTCAGCTTTTTTAGGTTGTAGAGAAGCTTTAAAAACCATGAGTAAAAAACGCTTTGGTGCTGTTGTGAATATCGCTTCTATTGTCGGAGAAATGGGTAATGCTGGACAAGTAAATTATTCTGCTAGTAAAGGTGGAATGATAGCTATGACTAAATCTTTTGCTAAAGAAGGAGCAAGTAGAAATTTGCGTTTTAACTGCGTAACTCCAGGTTTTATAAAAAGCGATATGACTGAAGTTTTAAGCGATGAAATCAAACAAGCTTATCAAGATAATATCCCTTTAAAACGCTTTGCAGAACCTGAAGAAGTGGCTAATTGTGTAGCGTTTTTACTTAGTGATTATGCCTCTTATGTGACAGGTGATGTGCTTAAGATTAATGGTGGTTTATATATGTAAGGAAAAATGATGGATTTAAAAGAAATAGCACAATTTTTAGATGATAATGCACCGGCATTTTTAGCCACTTTAGGAACTTGTGGAAATCCTAGAGTGCGTCCTATACAAAGTCCATTGCTTATGGGAGATAAAATTTATTTTTGCACAGCAAATACAAAAGGACTTTTTAAACATATAAAAAATTATAATGGTATTGAATTTTGTTCTTGTGCAAAAGATGGGACTTTCTTAAGACTTAGAGCTAATGCGGTTTTTGAACCAAATTTAGAAGTTAAAAAAATGATGTTTAAAAAATATCCTTATCTTGTAAATCTTTATGAAACTCCGCAAAATCCAAAATTTGAAGTTTTTTATCTTGATAATCTAAGTGCTAGAATGCAATTTATGAATGGAGAATTTAAGCTTTTTAAGGCTTAATGATTTGATAATTTTATTAACTATATATTAATTAAGATAAATATTATCTTAATTAATATTAACTTTTTGTTATTTTTTTAAGGTATAATCATTCCGTTTAATTTGCAAGGAATAGATTATGATATATTGCAAAAATTTTTTAATATTTATTTTATTATATTCATCTATCTTCTTTGATTACTTATCTTATGCTTTTTTATATTTACTAAATTATAAATTTGTTTTTAATCCATTTTATATTGAAAGGAGAGTTTGTTTTTGGATTTTTGGCATGCGGTTATGTAAGATTGACTTACATTAAAAAATTATTATTAATTTTTTTAAATAAGGAGAATGATATGGGTGAATTTTCTAGAAGAGATTTTATAAAAACAGCCTGTATTAGTGTAGGAGCTTTAGCTGCAAGTTCAAGTGGAGTTTATGCTTTAGATGATTCATCTAAGATGGATAAAGATACAAATTTACCTTCTTGCGATGTTTTGGTAATTGGATCAGGTGGAGCAGGTTTGCGTGCTGCAGCCGCAGTGAGAAAAGAAAATCCAAAATTAAGCGTTGTAGTAGCTACAAAGATGATGCCATCGCGTAACGCAACTTGTATGGCAGAGGGTGGAATTAATGGAGTTACTGATTTTTCTAATGGAGATTCTTATAAATTACATGCTTATGATACTATCAAAGGTGGAGCTTACTTGGTAGATCAAGATGCAGCTTTAAAATTTTGTGAATTAGCTGGAAAGGCTATTTTTAATATGGATTTTATAGGAACCTTGTTTTCAAGAAATGAGCAAGGTGGAGTAGCTCAGCGTTTAATGGGAGGAGCTTCTAAAAAACGCTGTAACTATTCTGCAGATAAAACAGGTCATATTTTAATGCATTCTTGTTTAGATGATGCTATTAGTAGCGGTGTGAAATTTTTAATGGATCATGAGCTTTTGGATATAGGTGTTGTGGATGGAAAATGTGAAGGTGTCGTTTTAAGAGATATACAAAGCGGTGGAATTTATCCTGTGTTATGTAAAGCTTTGGTAATTGCTACAGGGGGATACACAAGGATATTTTATAATAGAACTTCAACTCCTTTTATTGCCACAGGAGATGGTGTGGCAGCTGCTCTTAGAGCAGGACTTGGTTTTGAAGATCCTGAGATGATACAATTTCACCCAACAGGAGTTGCAAATGGTGGAACTCTTATTACAGAAGCGGCGCGCGGTGAAGGGGGATATCTTTTAAATAATCGTGGTGAGCGTTTTATGAAAAATTACCATGAAAAAATGGAGCTTGCACCGCGAGATGTGGTTGCGCGTGCTATAGAAACAGAAATTCGTGAAGGTAGAGGTTATGGTGAGGGACTTGGAGCTTATGTTTTGTGCGATGTACGCCACTTAGGAAAAGAAAAAATTTTAAAAGATTTACCAAAAATTCGTCACACTGCAATGCTTTTTGAAAATATTGATTTAGTAGATACTCCTGTACCTATCCGTCCAACGGCGCATTATTCTATGGGTGGAATTGAAGTGGCTAAATTTGAAGATATGAGTACTAAAATTGCTGGAATTTATGTAGGTGGAGAAGCTTCTTGTATTTCTATACATGGAGCTAATAGACTAGGGGGAAATTCTTTAGCCGATGCAGTTGTAACGGGGCATTTAGCAGGTATTGGTGCGACAAATTATGCCAAAGATGCAAGTTTTGGAAAAGGGGCAAAAACTCATGAACTTGCTCAAAAATGGCAGGCTAGATTTAAAGAAATTACAAATAATGGCGGAAATGGTCAAGAAATGTATGAATTGCGAGAAGAGCTAGGAAGTCAAAATTGGGATAATATGGGGATTTTTAGAACTCAAGAAAAACTCGATCTTCTAGCAAAAAATTTAGAAGATATACAAGCAAGATATGAAAAAATTCGTATTCCAAATCCTAATGAAGTGATGAATACTGCTTTTACAGATTATGTAGAGCTTGGTAATTTGATTTTACTTTCTCGCTGTGCTTGTTTAGCAGCTAGAAATAGACTTGAAAGTCGTGGGGCTCATACTAGAGAAGATTATCCAAAGCGAGATGATAAAAATTTCTTAAAACATAGCATTGTAAATTTAGAAAATGATGAATTAAAGCTTAGTTATAAAGATGTCGTGGTAACTGAGTTTTCACTTGATGGAAGGAGAGTACAATGAAAATCATCATAGATCGTTTTAATGGCAAGGAAAAATATGAACAAAGTTATGATATTGATGATAAGGATATACAGGGAAAAACTCTACTCTCTCTTTTGCTTTTTATTAAAAAAACAAAAGATATTACTCTAAATTTTACCGCATCTTGTCAATCTGCGATTTGTGGGGCTTGTGCAGTTCGTGTGAATGGGCATTCTTATCTTGCTTGTGATACTAAAATGCAAGATTTGTTAAAAGAATATGATAATCCTTCAAGTATACGCATTTCTCCGCTTGGAAATTTTAGAGTAATTTCTGATTTAATTGTGGATTGGGAGCCTTCTATAGAAAATTTAAGAAAAATTCGTCCTGCCATGGTGGCAAAAAATGAATTTTCAGCGGAAAAGGGCTGTAAACAAAGTCAAGAAGAATTTGATCGTATTAGCAAGCAATGGGATTGTATTTTATGTGGTAGCTGTGCTTCAGAGTGTAATAAATTAGAAGCAGATAGTAGCGATTATATGCAACCTTTTGTTTTTACTCATGCTTGGCGTGCAGCGGCAGACTCTCGAGGTAAGGATCCTATGTTGCATGTAAAACCTAGTGTAATGAATGGACTTTGGCTTTGTGTTCATTGTCAAGAGTGCGCTGATCGTTGTCCAAAGGGTATAAGTTCAGTAAGTGATATAGCAAATTTAAGAGTGATGGCGATTAAAAAAGGTTTAAATGAAGGCTTAGGGCCTGATCATGCTGAAGCTTTTTATAAAGATTTAGTTGAAGGTTCAGGACGTTTGAATGAAATTTATCTTGCTTTGCGTTCTGAGGGTGTTATAGGTTCTATGGGCAAAACAGATATAGCTTTTAAACTTATGCGCGCAGGAAAAATGAATCCTATGCATGTTTTTGGCGAGGATGAAATAGAAGGGCATAAAGATTTGGTTAAAATGATAAAGGCGGCACAAGAAGCTGCTGTTAAGGAGTAAAATATGCAAAAAGAATACGCTTTTTTTCCAGGTTGTGTTTTATCTCAAGCTGCAAAAGAATCTAAAATTTCACTTGAAGCTATTGCACCTATTTTGGGTTGGAAATTAAATGAAATTAAGGGATGGAGTTGTTGTGGGGCTTCTCAAGCGCAGTGTGTTGATCCTATTGCGACTTTGGTAGCTAATGCAAGAAATATTGCTTTAGCAGAAGAGATGAAAATGCCAATGCTTACAACTTGTAGTACTTGTATGCTAACTTTAACTAAAGCAAAAAATACTCTTGATAAGGGTGCAAAAGAACGCATAAATACTTTTTTAGCACAAGGTGGAATGAAATATCAAGGTTCAACACCTATTACAAGTCTTTTGTGGGAGCTTTATGAGGATTTGGATAATTTAAAAAGCAAGGTGAAAAAGCCGCTTTCAAATTTAAAAGTAGCTTTATTTTATGGTTGTCATAGTTTGAGACCTGAAGATGCTTTCGGTAAAAAAGAAAGTTCAACCAATCCAAAAAGTTTTGAAAGTGTAGTAGAAGTTTTAGGGGCTAAAATAGTTCCTTTTGAAAAACGCCTTGATTGTTGTGGTTTTCATGCTTCTTATCCTGCAGAAAAATCTGTGAAAAAAATGTCTAGTCAAATTGTCAATAATGCAAGTGAAAATCAAGCTGATTGTGTTGTAACACCTTGCCCACTTTGTCAAATGCAGCTTGATATCTATCAAGAAAGATTTCAAGATTATACTAATTCTAAAGCAAGATTGCCTATTATTCATTTATCACAATTAGTAGGACTTGCATTAGGACTTTCTAAAGAAATGGTTGGTTTAGATTATAATATTATTGATGCAAGTAAAATTGCATAAAAACATGGGCAAAAAGCCCATGTTTAAAGATTTAATTCCATTCTTAAAGAATGCTCCCAAAAAGCCACTTCTAAGCGTGTTACAGTATGAAAAATTTCGCTGAGTTTTTGGAATTTTTGTGCACTAACACTTGAAGTATAAGAATTAACAAAATCTTCAAATTCTTTAGCTTCATTTTGAAAATTTTCACTTCCATAGGTCAAAATCCATTCCTTGTAAGGATGATCTTTTAAATTTTCATTTTTTAAACGATTTATAATTTCAGCACCTATTTTTGCATAGCCTATAGCGCAAGCACTAAGAGCAACTAATATATCTAAAAAATCTCCATTTTCACCTACGCTTAACATATAACGCGAATAGGCTATATTGACTAAACTTTCATCTTTTATATCGAGTTCATCTGCATTAATGCCAAGAGATAAAATTGCACGATGAAGCTCCATTTCTCCTTCAACTATATAATTTTGAAATTTTATAGCAAAACGAAGTTCTTTTGCGGTATTTGAGTTAAGTGCTAATCTTGCATAACATTTTGCGTAATTAAGCAAATAAATATAATCTTGCTTGAGATAAAAAAGAAAATTTTCTTGCTTTAGGCTTTTATCTTCCAATTTTTTAACAAAATCATGATGTAGATAAGCATTCCAAATTTTTTGATTTTCTTTGATTAAATTAGAGAAAAGCATCATTTTTCCTTTATGTTTTAATATTTTATTTTCAAGTATAATGAAAAACTATAAATATTTTAAGCTTTTTATAGTAAAATACGCTTTATTTTAATTTTTTGAAGGAGAACAAATGGCAACATTTGATGATGTAAAAGCGGTAGTAGTAGAGCAATTAAGTATTGATGCAGATGCAGTTAAAATGGAATCAAAAATTATTGAAGATTTAGGTGCTGATTCTTTAGATGTTGTAGAGCTTATTATGGCTTTAGAAGAAAAATTTGAAGTAGAAATTCCAGATAGTGATGCTGAAAAATTAATTAAAATTGAAGATGTTGTAAATTATATTGACAATCTAAAAAAATAATTTTTTTCTTGCAAGGAGCTTATTCTTGAAAAGAGTTGTAGTTACAGGTATTGGTATGATCAATGCCCTTGGTTTAGATAAAGAAAGTTCATTTAAAGCAATTTGCAATGGAGAAAGCGGAGTAAATAAAATTACTCTTTTTGATGCCACAGACTTTCCTGTTCAAATTGCAGCTGAAGTTAAAAATTTTGATCCATTAGAGGTTGTTGATGGCAAAGAAGTAAAAAAAATTGACCGTTTCATACAACTTGGAATTAAAGCAGCAAGAGAAGCAATGCAGGATGCTGGATTTAGTGAAGAATTAGACAAAGAAGAATTTGGCATTGTTTCGGCTGCTGGTATCGGAGGTTTGCCTAATATAGAAAAAAATTCCATTATTTGTTCCGAGCGAGGTCCGCGTAAAATTTCCCCTTTTTTCATACCTTCAGCACTTGTAAATATGTTAGGAGGTTTGATTTCTATAGAGCATGGACTTAAAGGGCCAAATATTTCTTGTGTTACAGCTTGTGCAGCAGGAACTCATGCTATAGGAGAAGCTTATAAAAGTATAGCTTTGGGAAATGCTAAAAAGATGTTAGTCATAGGTGCAGAAGCTGCGATTTGTCCTGTGGGTATAGGTGGTTTTGCTTCAATGAAAGCTTTATCAACTAGAAATGAAGATCCACAGCATGCTTCAAGACCATTTGACAAAGAAAGAGATGGTTTTGTCATGGGAGAAGGTGCTGGAGCTTTAGTTTTTGAGGAATATGAAGAGGCTAAAAAACGCGGTGCTACAATTTATGCTGAATTAATTGGATTTGGAGAAAGTGCAGATGCGCATCATATTACTTCACCAACTTTAGATGGGCCTTTAAGAGCTATGAAAAAAGCTTTAAATATGGCAGGGAATCCAAAGGTAGATTATATCAATGCACATGGAACTTCAACCCCTGTAAATGACAAAAATGAAACAGCAGCAATTAAAGAGCTTTTTGGCAATAATATCCCGCTTATAAGTTCCACCAAAGGACAAACAGGTCATTGCTTGGGTGCTGCAGGTGCAATTGAAGCAGTTGTTAGTGTTATGGCTTTAAGAGATGGGGTAGTTCCACCTACAATCAATCAGCTTGTAAAAGATGATGAATGTGATCTTGATTATGTTCCAAATATATCAAGAAAAGTAGATTTAAAAGTGGTGATGAGTAATTCTTTTGGTTTTGGTGGCACAAATGGCTGTGTTGTATTTAAAAAAGTAGATTAATATGGCTTCTTATTTAGATTTTGAAAAAAATATTCAGCAAATTGATGAGGACATTATCAATGCTCAGATTAAAGGAGATACTGAAGCTGTATCGATTTTAAAGAAAAATCTTGAAAAAGAAATTTCTAAAACTTATAAGAATTTAAGCGATTTTCAACGTTTGCAATTAGCGCGTCATCCAGATCGCCCTTATGCTCTTGACTATATTGAACTTATTTTAAATGACGCTCACGAAATACATGGTGATCGTGCCTTTAGAGATGATCCTGCTATTGTTTGTTTTATGGGTTATTTAGGAGAGAAAAAAATAATTGTAATTGGTGAGCAAAAAGGACGTGGAACAAAAGATAAAATCGCTAGAAATTTTGGGATGCCACATCCTGAAGGATATCGTAAAGCCTTAAGAGTAGCAAGACTTGCAGAGAAATTTCAAATTCCTATTTTATTTTTAATAGATACTCCAGGTGCTTATCCTGGAATAGGTGCTGAAGAAAGAGGGCAAAGTGAAGCTATCGCTAGAAATTTATATGAATTAAGTGATTTGAAAATACCGACCATTGCTATAGTTATCGGAGAAGGTGGTAGTGGCGGGGCGTTAGCTATAGGGGTTGCAGATAGACTTGCAATGATGAAAAATTCTGTTTTTTCAGTAATTTCTCCTGAAGGTTGTGCTGCAATACTTTGGAATGATCCTGCAAAAAGTGAAGCTGCAACCAAGGCTATGAAGGTAACGGCTGATGATTTAAAATCTCAAGGTTTAATTGATGATGTTATAGATGAGCCTACAAATGGTGCACATCGTAATAAAGAAGCTGCAGCAGTAGCTATTGCTGATTATGTAAAAAAATCTCTAAATGAACTTGAAAATATTGACGTACGAGAACTTTCTGCAAATCGTATGCAGAAAATTTTAAAGCTTGGAGCCTATCAAGAGGCTTAGGCTTTTACTTCGCTTTTTTAAATAATTTTATTATTTATAATTGTTATCAAAATTAAGTTAATTAAAAGTATTCTTTTTTTATACTTCAAAAATGATTTTAAATATCAAAATAATTATTTTTTAAAGGAATTAATTTGACTCAAATTAAAAATATGAAATTTAAAAAAAGTTTACTGTGTTTTTTAATTTTATCTGGAGCTTTGTTAAAAGCAGAAGAAAAATATCAACTTAATGATGTTGTGGTTAGTGCTAGTGGTTTTGAACAAGATTTGGTTGATGCGCCTGCTAGTATTTCTATCATTACAAAAGAAGAGCTTGAAAAAAAGCCAATTAAGGATATAGGGGAGGCTATAGGAGATATTCCAGGTGTAGATGTGACTATGAATAAAACAGGCACTTATGATTTTAGCATACGAGGTTTTGGTAGTTCTTATACTCTAGTTTTAATTGATGGAAAACGTCAAAGTGTTGCAAATGGGTTTTATGATAATGGTTTTAGTGGCAGTGAGTCAGGATATCTACCACCTTTGTCTATGATAGAGCGTATTGAGGTTATACGTGGTCCAGCTTCTACACTTTATGGCAGTGATGCTGTAGGTGGTGTGATAAATATTATCACTAAGAAAAATCCTGATGAGACTGAGGCAAATATAGAATTTAACACTCTTTTACAACAGCACTCTAATCACTATGGCAATGCTGGGGGATTTAATGCTTATGTGGCAACTCCTTTGATTGAAGATACATTATCAATTTCTGCAAGGTTGAAGTATTATGATAAGGCAACTTCTGATTTAAAATGGCCTACACCGGTTTGGAATAGTAGTCAACAAAGACCTGATAATTATCAAATTGCTAGTCATAGTCCAGGTGCTTTTACTAGTTTAGGTTTTGGTTCTAGGCTTAATTGGACAGTAAATGATAAAAATAATATATATTTTGATATAGAACGATATATTAATGAAATTTCAGTGAATTCTACAAGTAGTAGGGCTATTAAAAGCGAAAGACAACTTTTTAAGGATAATATTGTTTTAAATCATGATGGTAACTATGATTTTGGTTCAACTAACTCATATTTACAATATGGTAGTACTAAGGATAAAGAATTACATAGTCAAATTTGGGTAGGAGAAGGTAAGGTTGTTTTACCTTGGAATTTAGGTCAGTACGGTAATTTAGTAAATACCTTTGGTGTAAGGATTGATTATGAGATGTTAAAAAATGATCAAGCAAGCGCAGGTAGTCAAATAAGAGGTAAAAATCTTGATCAAACCACGGTTGCGCTTTATGGGGAAAATGAGTATTTTATAACAGATGATTTGATTTTTACTACAGGTTTACGTTATATTTATAGCGATTTGTTTGATTCTGAATTTACGCCTAGGGTTTATTTGGTTTATCGCTTAAATGATAATATAGCCTTTAAAGGAGGTGTTTCAAAAGGCTATAAAACTCCTGCTGCTAAGGAGTTGACAAATGGATATTATAATTATAGCAATGACAATGCTTATTTTGGAAACCCTGACTTAAAACCAGAAGAAAGTATAAATTATGAATTGGGTGTTGATTTTAGGATATTTGATTTTGCACATTATTCTATCACAGGATTTATTACTGATTTTACAAATCAAATCAGTAGTGAAGATTTAACAGGTCTATTAAATGGTATTAATTGCGATGATAATACTTGTACGCGTCCTATTAATCTTGGAAAAACACAGACTAAAGGTGTAGAATTTGCATTTAATACCAAAACTTACAATGGCTTTAGCCTAAATTCAAGTTATACTTTTATGGATAATCACTACAAAGATGGTCAAAAAAATTGGTTTGGTGGTGATAGAATAGAAAATTTACCAAGGCATATAGCAATGTTAAAATTAAACTATGAGCGAGGTAAATTTAGTTCCTATATAAAAACACGAGCAAGACTTGATACTATAGCTAAAGCAAAAGGTGGCGGTAATGGTAGTCTGCCATGGCAAAAATATAAGCCTTTTTATATAGTAGATTTAGTGATAAATTATAAAATTAATAAGCAATCTAGCTTAAGTTTTGCAGTACAAAATCTTTTTGATAAAAATTTCTTTGATCCGCAAGTTACTAAATGGGATGGGGCTAATCCTGCTGGATATGCAAATCGTTATCAAGACTATACAGAAGGAAGGAGTTTTTGGTTGAGTTATAAATATGATTTTTAATTTTTTAAGGCTTTAATCATCTTTATATTTTCAAAAAAGCAAAAATAAAGTACAATGTGAAAAATAAATAAAAGGTTTTATTATGGCGTTTAAAAATTTAAAAGAACTTTCTTTTGAAAAATCAAATTATATTAAGCCTAAGAGATTTGCTTATGAAAGTAATGGTAAGTTTTGTACTTGGGATTTTATAGAATCTAAAGATAGTGTTTCAGTGCTTTTGTATCATAAAGAATTAGAAAGTTTTATTTTTGTACGCCAATTTCGCATACCACTTTGGTATCATCAAATGCATGATAAAGATTATGTAAAAGATGATAATATGGGCTATACTATAGAGCTTTGTTCAGGACTTGTAGATAAAAAATTATCTTTAGAGGAAATAGCAAAAGAAGAATGTATAGAAGAACTAGGGTATGCTCCTAGAAATTTAGAAAAAATAGGAGATTTTTATATAGGGTTTGGTTCAGGTGTAAGCAAGCAAAGCTTTTATTTCGCAGAAGTTGATGAAAAAGATAAAATTTCTTCTGGAGGTGGAGTTGGTGATGAAGAGATTGAAGCTGTTTATGTTAAGGTGCAGGATTTTGAAAAAAAATGTAAAAATATGATAAGAACGCCTTTGCTTGATTTTGCTTATATGTGGTTTTTAAAGGAAAAGTGGGGAAAATTAAAGATTATTTAGGTTAAACCTTAAAAAGGTTCAACCTAGGATTTTAATGATCTGACTCATCAAGCATTTCTTTAAATACATTGAAAAGATCAAGCGATGCATTTTCAGCAACTTCACATTTATTAATTATGCTGTGTTGAGTAATATCTTTGCTAATATCTTCTGTATTTGCTATTGTTATAGCATTATTCATATTTTCATGAACTTTTTCATGTGGCTCGTTAATTTTTAAGAAGCTTTTATTTTGTCCAAATCTTTCTTTTCCTGTGCTAGCAAGCCATTTTCCTAAGCGACAAGATGTATGATCGGCTAATTGCTTTCCTGATTTGGAAAAAATTTCTTTATAAGCATTTAGTTTAAAAGCTATATGATCTAATTTTGCTAAAGATACGAAAGCTTCTGAAGCGATACCAACTGCATTTGAATTGGTAGAATGCGCTTCATTTACTAAGTGAGTAAATTTTTCGGAAAAACTCATAATATGAGCATTAGAATCTATAGAAATTTTTTCAACTTGCTCACTTTGAGTATACATTTCATTTGCATTTTGCTTTAGAAGGTTGATATTCATTTCAACTTCTGTGGTTGCTTTTTGTGTTTTTTCAGCTAGTTTTCTTACTTCATCGGCAACAACAGCAAAACCACGCCCATGTTCACCTGCGCGTGCAGCTTCTATAGCAGCGTTAAGAGCTAAAAGATTGGTTTGATCGGAAACATCTTTAATTAGATTAATTACATTAGTAATTTCATCCACACTTCTATGTAATGTTCCTGCAACATCTCTTGTTTTATTGGCTGATTCTGTAATATCCCCTAAGGAAGCATTGATAGAATTAGCAATATGGTTAAGTTCATCCATTTCAGCAAGAGAAGTTTTAGAATAGCTAGAGATAACTTCTGCCTTATTTACATTTTCTAACATATCGCCTTGAACAATAGTAATATTTTTTAAAACCCCAGTTAATAAAACATTTAAAAGATCTGTTTTAAGTTTAGACTCTAAAGCCGCTTGTTCTAATGATGTAATTTTATTTTTTAATTCTAAATTTTCCGATTGAAATTTTTCAATTTTATGTGCAAGATTTTTATTTTCTTCTTCAAGTTTTTGAAGATCAGAATGGTTTATTTTACTTCCAAACATTGTTTTGCCTTATTTTTTATAATTTGCTAGATATTGGCTAAGTTCATCTTTTACATGAAGCTTTTCTTTTTTTAAGGTTGAAATTTCCATGCTGCTAAGAGAAGTTCTACCTTCTTCTGCATCTTTAATCATGTCATCAAGTTCATTATGACGATCAAATAGTTTATCAAAATGAGCATCTTTACCTTTTAGCTCTGACATTAATTCTCTATATTCATGTAGCATAAACTCTCCTTGTATTAGTGAAATTTAAAATTCATTTAATAAGGTATTTTACACTATTAAAAGATATTTTTGGCTTAAAAAATAATAAACTTAATAATAATTTTTAAATGTGTGTTATATAAGTGATTTATTAAATTTTATTTTTAAATTTGAAATATTAAAATTGAGGAATAAATCCTCAAAATTATTTAGAATTTTGTTTTTTTAGAGTTCTCAGAGTAGAAGCTGCAATTCTCATTTTTCTCGTGGTGCCATCTTCTAAAGTTACACGAACTGTTCTGAGATTAGGTAAAAAGCGTCTTTTTGTTTTATTGTTAGCATGGCTGACATTATTACCCACCATTGGACCCTTGCCTGTGATTTGACATACTCTTGCCATTTTCTTGTCCTTATGAAAATTTTTAAATGGAGATTTTATCAAAATTAAGCTTAAAATATTCCATAATTTATAGTTTTTTTAATATATAAGTCGATAAAATATTATTTATCACATTTATATATAGTTTAAGGTTTTGATCATGTATGTAGCTCCAAGTTTATTGTCTGCAAATTTTTTGAAATTAGAAGAAGAAGTTAAAGCTATTGAAGCTGCAGGTGCGGATCTTTTGCATATTGATGTAATGGATGGACACTTTGTTCCAAATTTGACTTTCGGACCTTGCGTGATTGAAAAAATTTCAACTATTAGTAAGTTGCCATTAGATGTGCATTTGATGGTTAAAGATGTAAGTAAATTTATAGATCTTTTTATCCCTTTGAAACCAAAATTTATTTCTTTTCATATGGAAAGCGAAGTTCATCCTATAAGACTTTGTGAATATATAAGAAGTCAAGGAATCCATCCTGCTATTGTTTTAAATCCACACACTTCTATTGATTCTATTAAACACATGCTAGAATTTGTAGATATGGTACTTTTAATGAGTGTTAATCCTGGGTTTGGTGGGCAAAAATTTTTACCTTTAGTACATGAAAAAATCAAAGAATTGCGCCAAATGATTGATAAAAAAAATGCTAAAGTTTTTATAGAGGTTGATGGTGGTGTTAATGGTTTAAATGCTAGCGATTTAGAAGAGTCCGGAGCTGATATTTTGGTGGCTGGAAGTTATATTTTTTCTTCTAATGATTATAAAACTGCAATTTCATCTTTAAAGCTTGAATTTTGAGTTTACAGCAAATTGATCAGATTATTTCTATATTAAATAAGCAAAGCAAGCCTTATGATTGGGTGATGCAAGAGTTTGCCAAAGTTGAAGAATTAAAAAATTTTAATTTAGATTTAGAAACTTTTGAGCTTTTGGGTTTGGGCTTAACTTTGAATAAAGATAATATTTTTACCCTTAAAACACGCACAACAAAAATTAAAGATGAAATTTTTTGTATAGTAGATATAGAAAGTACTGGTGGGGTAAGTAAGGGAGAAATTTTAGAAATTGGAGCGGTTAAAATTCAAAACTCTAAAGAAATTGGACGCTTTCAAAGTTTTATTAAAGTAAAAGAAATTCCAGAAAATATAACCGAACTTACGGGTATTATTTATGAGATGGTGGAAAATGCTCCAAGTTTAGCAAAGGTTTTAAGTGATTTTAGGCTTTTTTTAAAAGACAGTATTTTTGTAGCGCATAATGTGCGTTTTGATTATAGTTTTATTTCTAAGGCTTTAAATGAGTGTGGTTTTGGCATTTTGCTTAATCGTCGTATTTGCACTATAGAATTTGCACAATGTTGTATAGAAAGTCCAAAATATAAACTAGAGGTTTTGAAAGAATTTCTTGGCGTGGAAAATACGCATCATAGGGCCTTAGATGATGCTTTGGCAGCTACTGAAATTTTTAAATATTGCCTTGGAAAACTTCCTTATCATATAAAAACTACAGAAGAACTTATAAATTTTACAAAAACTGCACGCATAAAGCAAAAATAAATATTTAAAGTGTATAATTAAAACATAAATGACGGGAGCTTGTGTAACAGGCTGAGAGTAAGCTAAAAGCTTAGACCGAACCGGATCTGGATAATGCCAGCGTCGGGAAGATTTATAAATTTCAATACTTTAAAAATTTATACTCACCCTTCATTTATCCAAATTTTTTAAAGGATAAATTTATGAAAACTCAAATGAATTATGCCAAAGAAGGTGTTTTTACTAAAGAAATGCAGATTGTTGCACAAAAAGAAAATTTAAGTAAAGATTTTTTGCTTGAAAATATTGCTTGCGGTAAAATTATTATCCCTGCAAATATTAATCATAATAGCCTTGATCCAAATGGTATAGGTTTTGGATTGCGTACTAAGGTTAATGTAAATTTAGGAGTTTCAAATGATTGTGTTGATTATAGCGAGGAAATGAAAAAAGTAGAGCTTGCTCATAAATTTGACATAGAAGCGATTATGGACTTAAGCAATTATGGCAAAACAAGTCGTTTTAGAGATGAGCTTGTTAATGTTTCAAAAGCTATGATAGGAACAGTTCCTGTATATGATGCAGTAGGATTTTTAGAAAAAGATTTAAAACAAATTAATGCCAAAGACTTTTTAGATGTTGTATATCATCATGCTAAAAGTGGGGTTGATTTTATGACAATTCATGCAGGTATTAATTCTCGCGCAGCGCATATTTTTAAACAAAGTAAAAGACTTACAAATATAGTTTCAAGAGGAGGCTCTGTGCTTTATGCTTGGATGATGATGAAAGATGCTGAAAATCCTTTTTTTGAGTATTATGATGATTTGCTTGACATTTGTTTAAAATACGATGTAACTTTATCTTTGGGCGATGCTTTGCGTCCTGGCTCTACTCACGATGCAAGTGATGGGGCGCAAATTTCAGAACTTATAGAATTATCATTCCTTACTCAAAGGGCTTGGGATGTTGGGGTTCAAGTAATGATAGAAGGTCCAGGGCATATGGCTATTAATGAAATAGAGGCAAATATGCAATTAGAAAAGCGTTTATGCAAAGGAGCGCCTTTTTATGTCTTAGGACCTTTGGTAACAGATATTGGCGCAGGGTATGATCATATTAGTGGTGCTATTGGAGGAGCTGTGGCTGCAGCTAGCGGTGCTGATATGCTGTGTTATGTAACACCTGCTGAACACTTAAGACTTCCAAATTTAGAAGATGTTAGAGAGGGTATAGTTGCGACTAAAATTGCAGCTCATGCGGGAGATATAGCTAAACTTCCAAAAGAAAGAGCAAGAGATGATGAGATGAGTAAGGCTAGGCAAGAGATAGATTGGGAGAAAATGTTTAAACTTGCTATTGATGGAGAAAAGGCCAAAAAAATGTTTAATGAGCGTCGTCCTGATGATTTAAACTCATGTTCCATGTGTGGAAAAATGTGTGCAATGAATACTATGAATCAAATTTTAAAAGGCGAAGATGTGAGTTTAGCTTGAATAAACTTTGAGAGTAAGATCTATAGAGATACCTTGCTCTCCTGCTTTAAGATTAAGTGGATAATCAAGCTTGATTAAGTTATTATAGTTTTTTAGAGCATCAATAAAATCATAAAGCCTTCTAGGATTGTTCATTGTCGCTTTAATGGCTAAGCGGTTTTTTAGATATTTTTCTTGTTTTTCGGGCTTAGTTTCTTGAATTTTTACATTTTGAAAATATTTTTGTAAAAAAGTATCAAAATTTCCTATATTAAAATTTTGCTCAAATTGCTCTAAACTTTTGTTGTTTTCGCTTCTTAGAGTTGATATTTTATCTTCACTAAAGTCAAATTTTGATTTAGCGGCTTTTAAGATAGCAAGTTGTGAGTTTTCTCTAAGATTTGCTTGTTTGTAATTTTTTAATGTCGGTAAAAGTAAAAATAAGATCAAGGCTGTGCAAACGCTTATAAAACTTAACGCGCAAATGATAAGCTTTAATAAATCAATTTCTTCTAGGCTTTTATCTTTCATCTGCAACTCCTGGAATTTGTTTACTAATACTAACAAAACGATACCACCCATTATCTAAGCGATAATAGGTTGTATAGCTTTGATCAAAGATGCTTTTTAAAGGGGTTTCTAAAAGTAGAGTAAACATTTCTCTTGTAGGAGTGACTCCGATAAGTTTTAAGGAATATTCGTCTTGTTCAACACTTTCAAGAGTAATATTATCAGTTTTTACAATAATATCAAATAGATTTCTTAAGCTTTCTTTAATAATTTGATTTTGAGTGTTAAAATTTTTCGCTATTTGGCTTTGATCAAATAAAATTTCATAAAGCATTTCATTTTGCTTAGTTTGATTTTGAAGCACTATAACTTGTTGTTTTTCATCATCGATAGAGCTATTGATTAATGCAATTTTTATTGTATATGTAAAATATACTAGCAAGATAAATAATATACTAAAACCAAAAAGTCCTAGCCAAATTTTATCAAAGAGTGTGAAAATAGGTTTTTTTCTTGGCTGTATGAAGCTATAACTCATTTAAGCTCCTTTCGCATCAATTCTATCATAAGATCTAAGGTGTTGATTTGTTTTGTTTTTATCTCTAAAAAAGTTTCACTTTCTAAAAAATCAATAGCACTTATGTTAATATCTGATTCGCTATATAATAAAATACCATTGATAAATACCCCAGCATATTTATCATCATTATAAAATTTTTCAATGCTCGTAATAATATAACGGCAAAGTTCCATATCATTGCTAAATTGATTTAATTCATCAAGATTAAAATTATCATTATTATCTAAAGTTTCAAGATTATTTTCTTGATCAAGTAGGTCAAATTTATTATTTAAGGCTTCATTGAAGTTATCTAAGGTAACTTCAGTATCATCGTTGTTGTTTTCAATTTCTTGATTATCTTCTGATGGAAGTTCAAGCTCTAAACCTAATTCTTGCTCAAATATTTTAAAATCACCGTATAAGATAGTATTGCCTTTAGCAACAATAATTGCCAAAAGATGTCCTTGCTTAAATCCATAAAGTAAGATTTGATCATCAGGCTGTTTTTCTTTTTGTATATTGTAGTAAAGAAGAGCAAAAGGGGAATATAAAAAATCTAAACCTCTATATTCTTCAAAAAGCTCGCTATAATATTCCACATGTTCGGTAGCTGTATAAACAAGGGCATTATTAAACAAAATATGCTGTAAGCTGATTTTTCCTATATTAAAGTGCTCACAATCTTGAATATTTGTACTAGGTATTAATCCTTGTTCTTTGGCGTCTAAAAATAAAGCAGTGTGGTAAAATAAGAAATGTTTGCTTAAATTTTTTATGTATTCTAATAAATTTTCACTTTTATCAAAAGTTTTTTCATTGCTACTGATTAGTTTACTTCCTCTATAAATAGAAGCTTTCACAATATTTTTTTTATCTTCTAAAATAATACTAATAAAAAGTTGTGGAAATATTTTTTTAAGTAAAAACAACATTTCATTCCTTAAATTGATCAGCTAAGCTAATTTTATCAAATTGTTCCATTAGAAATTCTTTAGCTTTTTCTTTATCTAAAGATAAAATATCCAAAGGTTCACTTAGACTATAAGTAATCTTACTAAAAGGTTTTGGCAAGATCATCTTATCCCAACTTTTAAATTCCCAAAAACGATTTGCTTCATAGTTTAAAATTCTTATCTTTAGTCCTTTTTTTTGAGCTAAAATGATGGAACCATCTGAAATACTATGATAAGGCCCTCGTGGACCATCGGGCGTGATAACTATATCGTCATTTTGTTCTAAAACTTTAAATGCAGCTCTAAGTGCACCGCTAGCACCCCTTGAAGTGCTTCCTCTTACGGTATCAAGACCGAAAAGCTTGATGATTTTTGCAATTTGTTCTCCATCTTTATGGTGAGAGATCATGACATAGGCTTTTTTATTTTTTTGTCTATAATGTCTAAACGCAAAAGGCATGAGTGCTAATTTTCCATGCCAAAAAAGTATCACACCAGCTTTACGGTCAACTTTTTCACCTTTATAGTGCTTTTTACAGCTTAAAAAAATAAGCCATTGCAAGATGAAAATTATATATGTTAAGCAATGGATTTTAAACGATTTCCCCATATAAAACCATACGCTTTGCATTAGTGATTTTTACTTCTTTAAATTGCCCTAAAAGTTCTTCGCTACCTTCAACTTGAACTAAAAAATTATTATCTGTTCTTCCAGCAATGCTATTGCCTGCTCTTAATTCTTCAAATAAAACTTTAAAAGTTTTATTTTCTTGTTTTTTTACAATTTCATCTAAAATTTCACTATGACGATTTTGTAAGGTGCTAAGTCTTCTTGAAGCTGTTTCTTCATCGATTTGATTAGGCATGGTTGCGGCTTTTGTTAAAGGGCGTTTGGAGTATTTAAAAGAAAAAATTTGTTCAAAACGCACTTTTTCCAAAACATCCATAGTTTCTTCAAAATCTTTTTCACTTTCCCCTGGAAAAGCTACAATAATGTCTGTAGAAATGCTAACATTTGGACAAAGTTCTCTAAGTTTTAAAGCTCTATTTAAATACCATTCTTTAGTATAGCCACGCTTCATAGCTTTTAAAATTTCACTTGAGCCGCTTTGTAAAGGCATGTGCATGGATTTGCAAACTTTTGGATTATTGGCAAAAACTTCTAAAAATTTATCATCCATATGCAAAGGATGTGGACTTGTAAAGCGAATGCGTTCCAAACCTTCTATAGTGCTAAGTTCTTCTAAAAGATCTGAAAAGTCCATTTTTTTATGTTCGTTTCTAAATCTTTTGCCGTAGTTATTGACATTTTGTCCTAGCAAGAAAATCTCTTTAGTGCCTTTTTCAACGGCTTTTTGAGCTTCTTTGTAGATGATGTTAAAAGGTATGGAAATTTCATCTCCTCTAGTATGTGGCACTATACAATAAGTGCAGTGTTTATCACAACCTATGGAGATATTAATATAGGATTTATAAATACTATTTCTAAAATCTGCAAAAGCAAATTCACTTTCATCATAGTCTATGTCCACCCCCATAAATTTTGGAGTTTTTATAGCTTGAGTGATTTTGGAAATATTTCTTGCCCCTAGAACAAAATCCACATAAGGAGCACGTTTGAAAATTTCATTTCCCAAATGTGATGCAGTGCATCCACAAACTCCTATTTTAGCACCTTCTTTTTTAACTTTTTCAAAGCCACCCACTTCTGAGAAAAGTTTATGCACAGGTTTTTCACGCACTGAACAAGTATTAATAAGAATAAGATCTGCTTCTTTGATATCTTCTGTTAGTGCGTAATTTTCTTTTTGTGTTAATTCTGCGATCATATGCTCAGAATCTCTGACATTCATCGCACAACCTAAAGTTTGGATAAAAAGTTTTTTAGCACTCAAAGAATATGTACCTCATACATAAAATCATTATCATCAAGTCCGTATTTTACGGTTCTATGATAAATGCTTACTCCTTTTTTTTCAAAATGATTTACAAGGGCAATGAGTTGTTTGTGTGTATTATCTTTATCAAAATAAAAAAACTTTTGTCCTTCTTTTTCTATAGCCTCTTCGATTTTTTCTAGGCTAATATTTTTAGGTTTTTCATTAATCAAAGTTCTTGCCAATTTTAATTCCATAGCTAAATCCTTAAGAATTTTCATTTTAATCTGTAATTTTAGCAAATTTTACTTTTAATTAAACTTATTAAGGATATAATTTTTACCTACATTATTTAAATTTCCCACAAAAAAGGTTTTATAAAATATGGAAAAGATAGCAGATATTATCGAATCTATTGCTAATGAAAAAAATTTAAACTTAGAGAATGTAAGAGAAAAGGTAGCTACCGCTTTAATCAATACTGCAAAAAGAATTTATGGACAAGAATATGAGTTTTTTGTGGATCCTAAAAATTTAAATCTTTATCAAAAAATTACCATAGTAGCAGATAATGACGAGAGATTACAAAATAAAAGTGAGAGTTTTATCGCGTTAAGTAAGGCAAAATCAGAAGCTCCAGATGTTGAAATAGGAGATGAATTAACCTATGAATGTTCTTTGGAAAATTTAGGAAGAACTGCGGTAAATACCTTGCATAAAGAACTTGAATATCATATACAAAAATTATTAGAACAAACTATTTTTGAAAAATATAAAAACAAAGTAGGGCAAATGGTTTTTGGTACAGTTGTTAGAGTGGATAATGAAGAAAATACTTTTATTGAAATAGATGAATTAAGAGCTTTTTTACCAAGAAAAAATCGCATTAAAGGGGAAAAGTTTAAAATAGGTGATGTGGTAAAAGCTGTGATACGCCGTGTTTATACAGATAAGGGTATTAAAATCGAGCTTAGTCGTACAAGTCCTAAATTTTTAGAATGTTTACTTGAAGCTGAGGTTCCAGAAATCAAAGATGGTTATGTCAATATTATAGGATGTGCTAGAATTCCAGGTGAAAGAGCAAAAATCATTCTTCAGGCCAATGGAGCAAATATCGATCCTGTAGGTGCTACAGTAGGTGTTAAAGGTGTAAGAATTAATGCAGTAAGCAAAGAGCTTCATAATGAAAATATTGATTGTATAGAATTTACAAATGAGAGTGAAATTTTAATTTCTCGTGCCTTGGCTCCTGCTATTGTAAATTCTGTGAAAATTGAAGATAAAAAAGCTATTGTAAGTTTAAATAGCGAACAAAAAAGTAAAGCTATAGGAAAAAATGGTATTAATATTCGCCTTGCTTCTATGTTAAGTGGTTATGAAATAGAGCTCAATGAATTAAGCTCATCGCAGCTAAATAATGCCATCAGCAATGAAGAAGCAATGAAAAATCTTCAAGATTTATTTAAAATTTAAAATATTTGTGAATTTTCACAAATATTTTTTATAAAACCACTTCCAATAAAATGCCGCAAAGATAAAAATCATACCCAATAAGCCTGTAATTAGTTCTAAACTCAAGCCTATTTCAAATAAAAAGCCCATAAGCATTGAAATAATAGCGCTAAAACTAAGATAAATCATATCTGTATAAGCGATCACTCTACCATGATATTCTTTGTCAGCATTTTTTTGTATCATAGTGTAGGTGTAAGCCCAAAGTGCTGAGGTAAAAAAACCTGCGCCAATTAAACCTAAAAAAGAAATATAAAAATTAAATTGAGTTAAAGCCCAAAGTATAATACCTAAGCCTTGACCAAGATACATGTAAAATAAATTTTTATCATTAATAAATTTGCTTAAAACCATAGGTCCTATAGCTAAAGAACAAGCACGTACTGCATTTAAAAACCCTATTACTAAAGCAGCAGATAAAACTTCTTTATATTGATGTTGCGCTAAAAGCGTAACCAAGGTTTCATAAGCAGTTAAACCTATAAAAGCGTGAAGCAAGATAAGATGAAAAATTATTTTATTATTTAAAACATAGAAAAATCCTTCTTTTATCATGGTAAAAAAGCGACTTTGTGTTTTTTGATGAAAATCAGGAATGCTTAATCTTACTAAAAAAGAAATGCCTATGAGTATAAGTACACAGTCAAATAAAAAAGCGGTTTTAACTCCTAGAAAATAAATAAAAATTCCCGCACTTGCCATACCTGCTGTATAAGAAATCGCCCAAATGACACTGTGCATTTCATTAGCGAGTTTAAGTTCTTGAGGGGTTAAAATTTTCGCCAATAAACTCATTTCAGCTTGAAAATAAATCGAAGCAACGCAAAGTCTTATGAAGATTAAAATAAACAAAAGCCAAAGTATGCTAAGACTTGTGACAAAAATAAGACAAAAAATAGAAATTAATTCTATGCTAATCATACTGAGTAAAAGTTTTTTAGGTTTATTTTTCTCTACTATGACGCCATTAATAGGAGCAAGTAAAACTCCAGGTAAAAAAGCAAGCATAGCACTTGTAGCTGTTGCCCAAGTAGGAGCATTAAGCTCAACCAAAAGGGTAAAAACCCCCGTTTGAGAAAACCATGCTCCAAAATATACTATAAACTGAACCGAAGCTAATATTCTGATATTTTTATTATTTTTTAATAGTTCAATGTAATTCATAAGCGAAACTATAGCATAATTTATATTTTAAATGCTATAATTATTTTAATTATGTAAAAAACAAGGAAAAATTTTGAAAAGACTGGATAAAAAAGAAGCTTTAGATTTATTACATCATGCGAGTTTAACTGAACTTGGAGAAATGGCTTATAAAAGAAAATTAGAACTTCATCCTGAAAAAATTACCACTTTTGTTGTGGATAGAAATATTAATTATACCAATGTTTGTTGTATTGATTGTTCTTTTTGTGCTTTTTATCGCCATCATAAAGAAGATGATGCTTATATTTTAAGCTTTGAAGAGATAGGCAAGAAGATAGAGGAGCTTGAAGCTATTGGGGGTACACAAATTCTTTTTCAAGGTGGGGTGCACCCAAAATTAAAAATAGAATGGTATGAAGAATTAGTTTCTTGGATAAAAGAACATTATCCAAATATCACTGTGCATGGTTTTTCAGCGGTTGAAATCGCTTATATTGCAAAAGCATCTAAAATTTCCATCACCGAAGTTTTAAAAAGATTACAAACTAAGGGTTTATTTTCTATACCGGGAGCAGGTGCTGAGGTGCTAAGCGATAGGGTGCGTGATATTATCGCACCCAATAAATGTGATACAGTTACTTGGTTAGAAGTACATCGCCAAGCTCATAAAATCGGCATGAAAAGTACAGCTACTATGATGTTTGGAACGGTTGAAAATGATGAAGAAATCATCGATCATTTTGAACATTTAAGAAAATTACAAGATGAAACAGGGGGATTTAGGGCTTTTATTTTATGGAGCTTTCAAAGTGATAATACTGCTTTAATCCAAAAACATCCAGAGATTATGAAACAAAGTTCTAACAAGTATTTAAGACTTTTAGCTTTAGCAAGACTTTATTTAGATAATTTTAAAAATTTACAAAGTTCTTGGGTAACTCAAGGCTCACTTATAGGCCAGCTTGCTTTAAAATTTGGGGCTAATGATTTAGGCTCAACCATGATGGAAGAAAATGTAGTAAGTGCTGCAGGAGCAAGTTATAGAATGAATCAAGATGAGATGATAAGGCTGATTAGAAGTTTAGGCGAAAATCCAGCTAAACGCAATACCGCTTATGAAATTTTAGAAAGGTTTTAATGCAGTATTTAGAGAGTAGGGGTGTTAAAATCCCTTTTATTTTTGAAAAAAATTCTGATTTTCCCATTGTTGTTTTAAAGCTTGTTTTTAGAAATTGCGCTAGAAGTTATGATGAAATAGCAGGCTTGGCTAAGATGTTTTCACGTATTTTAAATGAAGGCGTGGATGATAAATTTTTTAAGGATTTAGAATTTAGAGCGATAAATTTAGAGGCAAGTAGTGGTTTTGAAAGCTTGGAAATCAATCTTTCTTGCTTGAAAGAAAATTTTGATTTTGCTTTAAAGAGTTTAGAAAAATTGCTTTTAAAACCAAGAATGGAAGAAAAAATTTTGCAAAAATTAAAAATCAATGCTTTAGGTGAACTTGCGAGTAAAAATAGTGATTTTGATTATTTAGCAAAAAATTTACTCAATGCTCAAATTTTTAAATGTAAAGAATTTCAAAATCCAAATGATGGAGATGAAAAAAGTATAGAAACTTTGTCTTTAAAAGATTTACAAAATTTTTATAAAAATTTTATCCATCTTAGTGATTTGGTTGTGATTTTAGGAGGAGATTTAGAAGAAAAACAAGCCAAGGAAGATCTTTTAAAACTCTTATCAAAACTTCAAATAGGTAAGAAAAATACTCCAAAAAAATATGAGTTAAGCAAAAACATCAAAGATGAAATTTTGCTACGCCCAGAAAGTGAACAAGCTTATATTTATTTTGCTACGCCTTTTTTTGCCGATTTTAAAGATAAGGATTTATATCTTGCAAAAATTGCTTTATTTGTGCTAGGACAAGGGGGATTTGGTTCAAGGATTATGGAAGAAATTCGTGTTAAAAGAGGTCTTGCATACTCAGCTTATGCTATGCTTGATATGAATATGTCTTTTTCTAGAGTTTTTGGATATTTACAAACTAAAAATGAAAGCGCTAAAGAAGCTAAAAAAATTGTAAAAGAGCTTTTTGAAGATTTTATAAAAAATGGCATGACTCAAAACGAACTTGATCAAGCTAAAAATTTTCTCATAGGATCAACTCCTTTGCGTTATGAAAGCTTAAGCAAGCGTTTATCTATGGCCTTTAATGAATTTTATCAAGGTTTAAATTTGGGATATTATAAAGAAGAGTTAAAACTTATGGAAAAGGTTAAACTTGAAACCATCAATGCTTATATTAAAAAACATCAAGAGCTTTTAAATATAAGTTTTGCAAGCATACAAAATGAAAATTAAAGAAAGTGATTTTGAATTTTTTAAAAAATTAAAAATTAGAAGTGCTATTGATTTAGCGCTTCTTTTACCTAAAAAAATTGAAAATTTAAATCCAAGTAAAAATCCTAAAGAAAATGAAATTTGCACCCAAAAAATCACTATAAAAAGCGTTAGTTCAAGAAAAAATCAACTTTTTGGTTTGGGTTTTTGTGAAGAATGGCAAGAAAATATCTCTTTTGTATTTTTTCATCCTAGGGCTTGGCATTTTGGGATTTTTAAGGTAGGAAAAGAGCTTATTTTTAATGCTAAACTCTCGCGTTTTAATCACACTTGGCAATTTAACAATCCTAAAATTTTAACTTCTTTTGAGGGTTTTAGTCCAAAGTATCAAATTTTAGGTTTAAAAGATACAAAAATTGCTGCTTTTATACATAAATATCTTAACTATGAAAATTTAAAAGAAAGTGGCATAGAGGATAAATATATACATTTTCTTTTAAATCTGCATGCTTATGATGAAAAAAGTTTTTTTATGTTTGAAAATTTGCAAAATTTTAGCAAAGATTTAAAATACATAGAAATATATAATTTTTTAAAGCGTTTAAAAGCTAAAAAAACGCATTTTAAAGCTCATCAAATCAATGTTTTTAATATAGCCAATTGGCTTAAAGATTTGCCTTTTTCTCTTACTAAAGATCAGCTTAACGCCTTAAAAGATATAGAAAAAGATTTGCATTCAAAAGAAGCTAAAAGGCGTGTGATTATGGGTGATGTAGGGTGTGGTAAAACCTTGGTTTTGCTTGGTGCGGCTTTGATGGTTTATCCTAAGCAGGCTATTTTAATGGCACCTACTAGTATTTTAGCGTATCAGCTTTATGAAGAGGCTAGGAAATTTTTACCTGATTTTATGAATATTTTGTTTATTAAAGGGGGTAAAAAAGAAAAAGATTTAGAACAAAATATCCAAAAAGCAAATCTTATCATAGGCACTCACGCTTTAATTCATTTAGAAAGTCATAATGCCGTACTTGTAATGATAGATGAACAACATCGTTTTGGGTCAGCTCAGCGTGAAAAAATTCATTCTTTAAATAAGCAAGAATTTACCCCTCATTTTATACAGTTTTCGGCTACGCCTATTCCAAGAACTTTAAGCATGATACAATCTGAACTTTTAAATTTTAGTTTTATTAAGCAAATGCCTTTTAAGAAGGATATTGCAACTTATTGTATACAAAATGAAGGTTTTTCTAAGCTTAGCGAGAAGATCAAGGAAGAAATTGCTAAAAATCATCAAATTATCATTATTTATCCCTTAGTGAGTGCTAGTGATAATATTCCTTATCTTTCTTTGGAGCAGGCTAGGGGGTATTGGCAGAGTCATTATGAAAAAGTTTTTGTAACTCATGGAAAAGATAAACAAAAAGATGAAATTTTAGAGCGTTTTAGAGATGAGGGAAATATTTTATTAAGCACTACAGTGGTGGAAGTGGGCATTTCTTTGCCAAGATTGAGTATGATAGTGATTGTGGGAGCGGAACGTTTAGGACTTGCTACCTTGCATCAACTTCGTGGTCGTGTAGGTCGTATAGGGCTTAAAAGTACTTGCTATCTTTATACTAAGCTTAAAGAAATTCCGAGTCGTTTAAAAGAATTTGCTAGCACTTTAGATGGGTTTAAAATAGCAGAACTTGATCTTAAAAATCGTTTGAGTGGAGATTTGCTCGATGGTTTTATGCAACATGGAAATGAGTTTAAATTTTTTGATTTTTCTAAGGATGAGGAGATTTTACAAAAGGTAAAAAAAGATTTGGCAAAAAAATTGCCAAATTAATGTCCACCATATTTATAAAGCATATTTTGAAAATGTGAAGCTATCATTTGTGCACGCTGTAAAATAACTGCTTTCATTTCTTCATTATAAACCATATTTAAACTTTCTTCAAAAAGTCCTAGCCAAACTTCAAAAAATTCTTGAGGAAAAGGAGGTAAATCTAGATGCTTTTTTAAGGGTTGCCCATTATAATCACCTTCTCCTAAAAGCATGCCTGCCCAAAAATTTCCTATTTTTGCTTTATGTTCTTTCCATTCTTCATCACTTGTTCCAATAGCATTGTTAAAAATAGGGCCCAAATCCTTATCTTTTCTAACTTTTTCATAAAATATTTCCATGAGTTTTGCTATGCTTTCTTGATTAATTGTTTCAAATTTCATATAAGCCTTTCTTAAATGTTAATTTTATGGCGTTAATATAGCAAAAATAAGATAAATTAAATTTAACATAAGTTAAGAATGGAAAATGTATATAATGAAAGATTATTTAGAACTTTTATCTAGTGTAGGAAAATTAAAAAAATTTCAAAAAAATAGTATTTTATTTTATGAAGGCGAAGAGGCTAAAAAATTTTTTATTTTACTCAAGGGAAAAATACGCATTTATAAAAGTACAGCAAGTGATAAAGAAATTACTTTGCATTATTTTAATCCTCTAAATTTTATAGCAGAAATGCCTGCTTTTAAAAAATTAAATTATCCTGCTAATGCTATTTTTGAAGAAGATGGAGAAATTTTGGAAATTGATTTTATTAATTTTCAAAATTTATGCAGTGAAAATAAAGAATTCAATTTTTTACTCATCAGTTCACTTTTTGATAAAATTAAAATTTTAGAAAAGAAATTATCTCAAAATGCATTAGATTTAAGGACGAGATTATTAAAGTATCTTTTGGAAAATGAAAAAAATTTAGATACAATTTCGCAAAAACAAATTGCAATTGATTTAAATGTTAGAGCACAATCTTTATCTCGAGTGTTAAAAGAACTTAAAATTTCAGAACTTATTGATACAAAAAAAGGTAGAATTGAAATTTTAAATAAAGATATGATCATGAAAGAACTTTGGTAAAATTTAAGGTAGAGAATGGATTTTGATTTTATATTAGCTCAAGCTCCTGCTTTTTTAACAGCTGCTTGGCTTACGATAAAACTAAGCTTTTTTGGAATTATTTTTTCTTTGATAATAGGCTTGTTTTGTATTTTAATGAGTTATTTTAAAATAAAAATTTTAGAAAATATTTGCAAGCTTTATATAGAGTTTTCAAGAAATACGCCTTTATTAATTCAACTTTTTTTCTTATATTATGCTTTACCTAAATTTAATATACATTTAGAACAAATTCCACCGCTTAGTGTGATTTGTTTAAGCGTAGAAGAAACTTTAAGACCTTCTTTTGCTTGTGCTATAGTAGGACTTAGTTTTTTAGGGGGTTCTTATATGGCTGAGAGTTTAAGGGCGGGATTTGAAGCCATAAGAAAACAGCAGTTTGAAGCCGGACTTTCTTTGGGTTTTTCAAAATTTGGAAATTTGCGTTATGTGATTTTGCCGCAAGCTTTGGCTATTTCTATGCCAAGTATTAGTGCTAATATTATATTTTTAATCAAAGAAACTTCAGTGGTTAGTATTATTGCCTTGCCAGATTTGGTGAATTTAATGAAGAGTTTAAATTCTTTAACCTATAAGACAGATGAGCTATTGTTTTTGTTGTTTATGGGATATTTGTGTATTATTTTGCCTTTGTCTTTTATTTTGCTAAAGTTTGAAAAAAGGTTGTTTCATGCTTGAACTTTTAAATACCGATACGCTTTTAAGACTCTGGCAAGGGCTTTTTGTCACTCTTGAAATTTCATTTATCAGCATTATTATTACTTCGATAGGTGGGTTGTTTTTGGGAATTTTAATGAGTTTTAAAAATACCTATATCTATGCTTTTTGTCGTTTGGGTTTAGAATTTGTACGTGTTATGCCACTTTTAGTATGGCTTTTTGTGGTGTATTTTGGTTTTCCTAGATGGTTTGGGTGGGATTTGAGTTCTGTAAGTGCAGCTATTATTGTTTTTAGCATTTGGGGTTGTTTTGAGATGATGGATTTGGTGCGTGTTTCCTTGCAGAGTATTCCAAAGCATCAGTATGAAAGTGCATCATCTTTAGGTTTAAATACGGTGCAAAGTTTTGTTTATATTATTATTCCACAAGCTATGCGTCGTTTAACTCCTATGAGCATGAATTTACTTACTCGTATGATTAAAAGTACAACCTTTGCTTATTTAATCGGAGCGGTAGAGCTTGTCAAGATAGGGCAACAAATTATAGAATTTCATAATAAAAATGATTTTGCACCTTTTATTATTTATGGTTTGATTTTTTTTATCTTTTTTATACTTTGTTATCCTATCACTTTATATTCAAGAAAATTAGAGAAAAAATGGAGCTAAAATGAGCATACTAAAAATAGAAAATTTACAAAAGTATTATGGTTCGCATCACGCCTTAAAAGATATTAATTTAGAAGTTAAAGCCAAAGAAGTTGTGGTGATTTTAGGTCCTAGCGGATGTGGAAAATCTACGCTTTTGCGTTGTATTAATGGGCTTGAAGAGATTGCAAGTGGTAATATTTATGTTGATAATGAGAAAATAGATAAAGATTTTAAAGAATGGCCAAGAATGCGTCAAAAAGTTGGCATGGTTTTTCAATCTTATGAACTTTTTGAGCATTTAAGTGTTGAAGAAAATATACTTTTAGGACCCATGAAAGTACAAAAAAGAAAGAAAGATGAGGTTTTAAAAGAGGCTAAAATTTGGCTTGAAAAGGTGGGACTTTTGCATAAAATTCATGCTTATCCAAGAGAGCTTAGTGGAGGACAAAAGCAAAGAATTGCCATAGTAAGAAGTTTATGTATGAATCCTGAGTTAATGCTTTTTGATGAGGTTACAGCAGCACTGGATCCTGAGATTGTTAGAGAAGTTTTAGAAGTGATGTTAAATCTTGCAAAAGAGGGTATGACTATGCTTATTGTTACTCATGAAATGGGTTTTGCTAAAGCTGTAGCAGATAAAATTATTTTTATGGATGAAGGAAAAATCATCGAAGAAAATGATCCTAAAAGTTTTTTTGAAAATCCAAAAAGCGAAAGAGCAAAGAAATTTTTAAATTTGTTTGATTATCATAAATAGATAAAAATAATATTGGTTTATGATAATAAACTTTACAAGACTAAAATTTTATAGAAAAACTAAAAAAGTCTTGACAAAAATTTTTTTTTGAGTTATAATCTCACTTTTATTTTTGCTGGTTTAGCTCAGTTGGTAGAGCAGCTGCCTTGTAAGCAGCAGGTCGGGGGTTCAAGTCCCTTAACCAGCTCCATTTATTTTAGCAGTGTTTGACCAGAATATTGAAAAAGCAATATTTTTATGGTGAGTTACTCAAGTGGCCAACGAGGGCAGACTGTAAATCTGCTGGCTTTCGCCTTCCGTGGTTCGAATCCACGACTCACCACCATGCTTTGCGGGAGTAGCTCAGTTGGCTAGAGCATCAGCCTTCCAAGCTGAGGGTCGCGGGTTCGAGTCCCGTTTCCCGCTCCAATAATTTAAAAGAACTGGGAGCTGTATTTTAAAACCTTTAACTTACAGTATATATCCCATTAAGAGTTTTTGTTGTCTGTTATTGTGTATAATTTTTCTGAGCGCTCGTATGGCTCAGAGGTAGAGCACTCCCTTGGTAAGGGAGAGGTCGCGGGTTCAATTCCCGCTATGAGCTCCATGAATTGAAAAAATTATATAGATATAAGACTTGCTTTGCTCAATTTATTTTTTATACGGAGGAAAAAAATGGCTAAAGAAAAATTTTCACGTAATAAGCCACACGTAAATATTGGTACTATTGGTCACGTTGACCATGGTAAAACTACTTTAACAGCTGCTATTTCTGCTGTTCTTTCTAGAAGAGGTTTAGCAGAGCTTAAAGATTATGATAATATCGATAATGCTCCAGAAGAAAAAGAGCGTGGTATTACTATTGCTACTTCTCATATTGAATATGAAACAGACAATCGTCACTATGCACACGTTGACTGCCCAGGTCACGCAGATTATGTTAAAAACATGATTACAGGTGCTGCACAAATGGATGGAGCGATCTTGGTTGTTTCTGCTGCAGATGGCCCTATGCCACAAACTAGAGAGCACATTCTTCTTTCTCGTCAAGTAGGCGTTCCATATATTGTTGTTTTTATGAATAAAGCAGATATGGTTGATGATGCTGAACTTCTAGAGTTAGTTGAAATGGAAATTAGAGAATTATTAAGCTCTTATGATTTCCCAGGCGATGATACACCTATTATTTCTGGTTCTGCTTTAAAAGCTCTTGAAGAAGCTAAAGCTGGACAAGATGGTGAATGGTCAGCAAAAATTATGGATCTTATGGCTGCAGTTGATAGCTATATTCCAACTCCAACTCGTGATACTGAAAAAGACTTCTTGATGCCAATTGAAGACGTTTTCTCAATTTCAGGTCGTGGTACTGTTGTTACAGGTAGAATTGAAAAAGGTGTTGTAAAAGTAGGTGATACTATCGAAATCGTTGGTATTAAAGATACTCAAACAACAACTGTAACAGGTGTTGAAATGTTCAGAAAAGAAATGGATCAAGGTGAAGCAGGAGATAACGTAGGTGTTCTTCTTCGTGGTACTAAAAAAGAAGAAGTTATCCGTGGTATGGTTCTTGCTAAACCAAAATCAATTACTCCACACACTGATTTCGAAGCTGAAGTTTATATCTTAAATAAAGATGAAGGTGGTAGACATACTCCATTCTTTAACAACTATAGACCACAGTTTTATGTAAGAACAACTGATGTTACAGGTTCGATTAAATTAGCTGATGGTGTTGAAATGGTTATGCCAGGTGAAAATGTGAGAATTACTGTAAGCTTGATCGCTCCAGTAGCACTTGAAGAAGGAACTCGTTTTGCTATTCGTGAAGGTGGTAAAACTGTTGGTTCAGGTGTTGTTTCTAAAATTATTAAATAATTTAATAAAGCCAAGTTAAAAGCTTGGCTTTAATTTTTTAAGGAAAATTGAAATGAGAATTAAAGTTGGTTTAAAGTGTGAAGAATGTGGTGATATTAATTATAGCACCTATAAAAATAGTAAAAATACTACTGAAAAATTAGAATTAAAAAAATATTGCCCAAGATTAAAAAAACATACACTTCACAAAGAAGTTAAGCTAAAAAGTTAAGCTTGCGCCCTTAGGGCAATAGCTCCAACGGTAGAGCACCGGATTCCAAATCCGATGGTTGGGGGTTCGAATCCCTCTTGCCCTGCCATAATTAAGGTTTAAATAAATGGAAAAATTAATAACTTATTTTAAATTATCAAAAGCCGAATTAAGGAAAGTAATTTTTCCTTTAAAAGAACAGGTAAGAAATGCCTATATTACAGTTTTTGTGGTTGTTGCGGTAATTTCTTTGTTTTTGGCGTTAGTGGATTGGCTTATGTCCTCTATTGTTTCTGCGATCGTATAAGGAGAGTAAATGAGTACTCATAAATGGTATGCAATTCAAACTTATGCTGGCAGTGAAATGGCAGTTAAAAGAGCCATTGAAAATTTAGTAAAAGATAACGGAATTGAAGAACAACTTAAAGAAATTGTTGTTCCAACTGAAGATGTTATTGAATTTAAGAATGGAAAGGAGAAGATTAGCGAAAGAAGTTTGTATTCAGGATACGTTTTTGCACTTCTTGATTTAAATACAGAGCTTTGGCATCGCATTCAATCTCTTCCAAAGGTTGGTCGTTTTATTGGAGAATCCAAAAAGCCAACCCCTTTAACAGAAAAAGATATTAATTTGATTTTGGAAAAAGTTCACAATCGTGCAGCGCCTAAACCAAAGATTTCTTTTGAAGAAGGGGAAAATGTGAGAATCACAGAAGGGCCATTTGCAAACTTTACTGCAATTGTAGAAGAGTATGATATGGTTCGTGGTTTATTAAAATTAAATGTTTCTATTTTTGGACGCTCAACTCCAGTGGAGATCTTATATTCTCAAGTTGAGAAAATAATTTAATTTATATCAAGTAAGGAGATTTGTTATGGCTAAAAAAGTCGTAGGCGAAATTAAATTGCAAATTGCTGCCACAAAAGCAAACCCATCACCACCTGTTGGTCCTGCTTTGGGTCAGCAAGGTGTTAATATTATGGAGTTTTGTAAGGCTTTTAATGAAAGAACAAAAGATATGGCAGGTTTTAATATCCCTGTTGTCATCACTGTTTATGCAGATAAAAGTTTTACTTTTATTACAAAACAACCACCAGCTACGGATTTGATCAAAAAAGCAGCTGGAATTTCTAAAGGTACGGATAATCCACTTAAAAATAAGGTAGGCAAGTTAACCCGTGCTCAAGTTTTAGAAATAGTAGATAAGAAAATTGCAGATTTAAATACTAAAGATAGAGATCAAGCTGCTAAAATTATTGCAGGTTCAGCTCGTTCTATGGGTGTTGAAATCGTAGATTAATCCTTTCACCGCCAAGGTAAAAGGCGGTAGCACTTTAAAATGCGGAGAAAATAAATGGCTAAGATAGCAAAAAGATTAAAAGAATTATCACAAAAAATTGATTCAAATAAAGAGTATGCTTTAAGCAATGCAATTGATACAATAAAGACTTTAAAGTCTGCTAAATTTGATGAGACTGTAGAAATTGCTTTAAAACTCAATGTTGATCCAAGACATGCAGATCAAATGGTAAGAGGATCTGTTGTTTTACCTGCTGGAACGGGTAAAAAAGTTCGCGTTGCTGTAATTGCAAAAGACGCAAAAGCTGATGAGGCGAAAAATGCTGGTGCAGATATTGTGGGTAGCGATGATTTAGTAGAAGAAATTCAAAAAGGTAATATGAATTTTGATGTTTTGATTGCTACTCCAAATTTAATGGGACTTGTTGGTAAAGTTGGTAGAATTTTAGGGCCAAAAGGTTTAATGCCAAATCCTAAAACCGGAACAGTGACTATGGATGTTGCTCAAGCAGTTAATAATGCAAAAAGTGGTCAGGTAAATTTCCGTGTTGATAAGCAAGGAAATATCCATGCAGGTCTTGGTAAAGTAAGTTTTTCCAAAGAACAATTATGGGACAATGTTAGCACTTTTGTAAAGGCAATTAACAAACACAAACCTGCCGCAGCTAAAGGTAGATATATTAAAAATGCGGCTTTATCTTTGACAATGAGCCCTTCTGTAAAGCTTGAAACACAAGAATTGCTTGATATGAAATAAGAGTTGCTTTTTTGCAACTCTTTTGTTTTAAAATAAACATTTGAAAAAATTTTTGATTTTTTGAGATGTTTATTTTAGATTGAAGATAGTCGAGGCGTAAGCTTAATTGGATTTCCACTCTACTTGAAATCTCAATCGGAAAGGAGAAAATGTGACTAGAAGCGAAAAAGTTGAGATTATTGCTAAACTTGAAGAAGGTTTTAAAGCTAGTGAAGCTATTGTAGTTTGTAATTACAGAGGTCTTAGCACAAAAAAACTAGAAGAGCTTAGAAATAATGCAAGAGAAAACAATGTAAAAGTTCAAATTGTTAAAAATACTTTGGCTAACATTGCTCTTAACAATTCCGGTAAAACAGGTCTAGTTCTTAAAGATACAAATATTTATCTTTGGGGCGAAGATCAGCTAAGTGTTTCAAAAGTAGCTGCTAAATTTGAAGAAAATAACGATAAATTTGAAATCAAAACAGCTCATATTGAAGGCGAAGTTGCAGATGTTGCTAAGGTTAAAGCTCTTGCTAAAATGCCTTCACGCAATGAGTTGCTTGCTATGCTTTTGCAAGTTTGGAATGCGCCAATTACCAATTTCACAATAGGTTTAAATGCGCTTAAAAATAAAAAAGAATCTGAATAAATTAAATAAAAGGATAAAAAATGGCAATTTCTAAAGAAGATGTATTAGAATATATTTCAAATTTAAGTGTTCTTGAGTTATCAGAACTTGTAAAAGAATTTGAAGAAAAATTTGGTGTGTCTGCTGCTCCTGTAATGGTGGCTGGTGGTGCTGCAGCTGGTGGTGCTGCAGCTGCTGCTGAAGAAAAAACTGAATTTGATATCGTTTTAACTGATGGCGGTGCTAAAAAGATTGAAGTTATTAAAATCGTTCGTGCTCTTACAGGCCTTGGTCTTAAAGAAGCAAAAGATGCAGTTGAGCAAACTCCTTCAACTCTAAAAGAGGGTGTGGCTAAAGCTGAAGCTGAAGAAGCTAAAAAACAACTTGAAGAAGCTGGTGCTAAAGTAGAACTTAAGTAATTTTAAGCTTTAAAGTTAGAAGAAGATTTGCCAAGGCAAGTCTTCTTTTTTTATTTTTACCTAATTTTTAGGTCTTCTTTTTTAAATTTACAAAATTTACCATGAGGTATGTGCGATATGTTAGATAATAAATTAGGAAATCGTTTAAGAGTAGACTTCTCAAACATTTCAAAACAAATAGAAATCCCAAATCTTCTACAATTACAAAAAAAGAGTTTTGATTATTTTTTAAATCTTGATAATGGTGAAAGTGGTATAGAAAAAGTTTTTAAATCAATTTTTCCTATTCATGATCCGCAAAATAGATTGAGTCTTGAATATGTTAGTAGTGAAATAGGCAAGCCAAAATATACCATTCGCGAATGCATGGAAAGAGGTTTGACTTATTCTGTAAATTTAAAAATGAAAATCCGTCTTACTCTGCATGAAAAAGATGAAAAAACAGGGGAAAAAGTTGGCGTAAAAGATATTAAAGAACAAGAAATTTATATCCGCGAAATTCCTTTAATGACAGATCGTGTATCTTTTATCATTAACGGGGTTGAGAGAGTGGTTGTAAATCAATTACATAGAAGCCCTGGTGTTATTTTTAAAGAAGAAGAAAGTTCAACGGTTGCAAATAAGCTTGTTTATACAGCACAAATTATTCCTGATCGTGGTTCGTGGCTTTATTTTGAATACGATGCCAAAGATGTTTTGTATGTAAGAATCAATAAGCGTAGAAAAGTTCCTGTAACTATGCTTTTTAGAGCTTTAGGGTATAAAAAACAAGATATTATTAAGTTGTTTTATCCTATTCAGACTATACATGTGAAAAAAGATAAATTTTTAACAGAATTTAATCCAAATGATTTTATGGATAGAATAGAATATGATATTAAAGATGAAAAAGGAAAAATCGTTCATCAAGCTGGAAAAAGACTTACAAAGAAAAAAGCAGAACAGCTTATTAAAGACGGTTTAAAATGGATAGAATATCCTGTAGAAATTTTACTTAATCGTTATTTAGCAAATCCTATTATTGATAAAGAAAGTGGAGAGGTTTTATTTGATTCTTTAACTTTGTTAGATGAGAGTAAGCTTGCTAAGATTAAAGAGCAAAAAAGTTTTGATATAGCAAATGATTTGGCTAATGGCGTTGATGCGGCGATTATTAACTCCTTTGCTCAAGATGGAGAAACTCTAAAACTTCTTAAACAAAGTGAAAATATCGATGATGAAAATGATTTAGCTGCGATTAGAATTTACAAAGTTATGCGCCCAGGTGAACCTGTGGTAAAAGATGCAGCGAAGGCTTTTGTAAATGATTTATTCTTCAATCCTGAAAGATACGATCTTACCAAGGTAGGTCGTATGAAAATGAACCATAAGTTAGGTCTTGAAGTGCCTGAGTATGTTACTGTTTTGACTAATGAAGATATTATTAAAACTGCAAAATATTTAATTAAAGTAAAAAATGGTAAAGGACATATTGATGATAGAGATCATTTAGGAAATCGTCGTATCCGTTCTATAGGTGAACTTTTAGCCAATGAACTTCATTTAGGTCTTGCAAAAATGCAAAAGGCGATCAGAGATAAATTTACTTCTTTAAATGCGGATCTTGATAAAGTAATGCCTTATGATTTAATCAATCCTAAAATGATTACTACAACTATCATTGAATTTTTTACAGGAGGTCAGCTTTCGCAATTTATGGATCAAACCAACCCTTTAAGCGAGGTTACTCATAAGCGTCGTTTATCAGCGCTTGGTGAAGGTGGACTTGTAAAAGAAAGAGCAGGTTTTGAAGTGCGTGATGTTCACGCGACGCATTATGGTAGAATTTGTCCAGTTGAAACACCTGAAGGTCAAAATATTGGTTTGATTAACACTCTTTCTACTTATGCAAAAGTAAATGAACTTGGCTTTGTTGAAGCACCATATAGAAAAGTTGTAAATGGTAAAGTGACTAATGAAGTTGTTTATCTTACAGCGACACAAGAAGAAGGCTTGTTTATCGCACCAGCTTCAACTAAGGTTGATGCTAAAGGCAATATAGTAGAAGAATTTGTTGAGGCTAGACAAGATGGTGAAACTATACTTGCAAGACGCGAAGAAGTGCAATTAATCGATCTTTGCTCAGGTATGGTTGTTGGGGTTGCAGCTTCTTTGATTCCGTTTTTAGAGCACGATGATGCAAACAGAGCACTAATGGGTTCAAATATGCAACGTCAAGCTGTGCCACTTCTTACTGCTTCAGCTCCGATAGTAGGAACAGGTATGGAACAAATTATTGCGCGTGATGCTTGGGAAGCTGTTAAAGCAAAGCGTGGCGGTGTGGTTGAGAAAGTGGATAATAAAAGCATTTTCATTTTAGGTGAAGATGATAAAGGTCCATTTATTGACCATTACACTATGGAGAAAAATTTAAGAACCAATCAAAATACAAATTATATTCAACATCCTATTGTTAAAAAAGGTGATATAGTAAAAGCAGGACAAATTATCGCAGATGGTCCTTCTATGGATCAAGGCGAACTTGCTATAGGTAAAAATGCTTTAATCGCTTTTATGCCTTGGAATGGTTATAACTATGAGGATGCTATAGTTGTAAGTGAGAGAATTATTCGTGAAGATACCTTTACAAGCGTGCATATTTATGAAAAAGAAATTGAAGCAAGAGAACTAAAAGATGGTATAGAAGAAATTACCAAAGATATCCCAAATGTAAAAGAAGAAGATGTTGCACATCTTGATGAGAGCGGTATTGCAAAAATTGGTACCCATATCAAACCAGGTATGATTTTGGTGGGTAAGGTTTCTCCAAAAGGTGAGGTTAAACCAACTCCTGAAGAAAGACTTTTAAGAGCGATTTTTGGAGAAAAAGCAGGACATGTTGTGAATAAATCACTTTATGCAACCGCTTCTTTAGAGGGCGTTGTTGTGGATGTTAAAATTTTCACTAAAAAAGGCTATGAAAAAGATGATCGTGCAATAAAATCTTATGATAAGGAAAAAATGGCTTTAGAAAAAGAACATCATGATAGACTTTTGATGATGGATAGAGAAGAAATGCTTCGTGTTTGTGCTCTTCTTTCCAAAGCCCCTTTAAATAGCGATCAAAAAATTGGAGATAAAAATTATAAAAAAGGACAAACCGCAGATATTAGCGAACTTGAAAAAATCAATCGTTTTACTTTAACAACTTTGATTAAAGCTTATTCTAAAGAGATTCAAAAAGAATACGATGATTTAAAAAATCATTTCCAAAATGAGAAGAAAAAATTAAAAGCAGAACACGATGAAAAGCTTGAAATTTTAGAAAAAGATGATATTTTACCAAGTGGGGTAATTAAGCTTGTTAAAGTTTATATTGCTACAAAGAGAAAGCTTAAAGTCGGTGATAAAATGGCAGGACGTCACGGAAACAAAGGTATAGTTTCAACTATAGTTCCTGAAGTGGATATGCCTTATTTACCAAATGGTAAAAGTGTGGATATTGCACTTAATCCACTTGGCGTTCCAAGTCGTATGAATATAGGCCAAATTTTAGAAAGCCATTTGGGTTTAATTGGACTTAGACTTGGAGATCAGATTCAAGAAATTTTTGACAGAAAGCAAAAAGATTTTCTTAAAGAATTAAGAGCAAAAATGCTTGAAATTTGTTCTATTCCAAGACTTGCAAGCGAAAAAGAATTTATTAAAAGCTTAAGCGATGAAGAGCTTTTAAACTATGCTAGAGACTGGAGTAAAGGAGTTAAATTTGCTACTCCTGTTTTTGAAGGTGTAAATATAGAAGAATTTAGCAAGCTTTTTGAAATGGCCAAGATAGATATGGACGGCAAAACAGAACTTTATGATGGACGCACGGGTGAGAAAATCGCAGAGCGTGTTCATGTAGGATGTATGTATATGCTAAAACTCCACCACTTGGTTGATGAGAAAGTTCACGCAAGAAGTACAGGACCTTACAGCTTAGTTACCCAGCAGCCTGTGGGTGGTAAAGCACTCTTTGGGGGACAAAGATTTGGGGAGATGGAAGTTTGGGCACTTGAAGCTTATGGAGCGGCTCATACTTTAAGAGAAATGTTAACTATCAAATCAGACGATGTAGAAGGTAGATTTAGCGCTTATAAAGCATTGACAAAAGGTGAAAATGTTCCAGCAACGGGAATCCCTGAAACATTTTTTGTATTAACCAATGAGCTTAAATCTCTTGCTTTAGATGTTGAGATTTTTGATAAGGATGAAGATAATGAGTAAATTTAAAGTAATAGAAATCAAAGAAGATGCAAGACCTAGGGATTTTGAAGCGTTTCAACTAAGACTTGCAAGTCCTGAAAAAATCAAATCATGGTCTTATGGAGAAGTAAAAAAACCAGAAACTATCAATTATAGAACCTTAAAGCCTGAAAGAGATGGGCTTTTTTGTGCAAAGATTTTTGGACCTATAAGAGATTATGAATGTCTTTGTGGTAAGTATAAAAAAATGCGTTTTAAAGGTGTTAAGTGCGAAAAATGTGGTGTTGAAGTAGCAAATTCAAAAGTGCGTCGTTCTAGAATGGGACATATTGAGCTTGTAACTCCTGTGGCTCATATTTGGTATGTTAATTCTCTTCCGAGTCGTATAGGAACGCTTTTGGGTGTTAAGATGAAAGATCTTGAGCGTGTGCTTTATTATGAAGCTTATATCGTTGAAAATCCAGGTGATGCTTCCTATGATAACGAAAGTACTAAAAAAGTAGAATATTGTGATGTTTTAAACGAAGAGCAATATCAAAATTTAATGCAACGCTATGAAAATAGTGGCTTTAAAGCAAGAATGGGTGGAGAAGTTGTTCGTGATTTACTTGCAAATTTAGATCTTGTAGCGCTTTTAAATCAGCTTAAAGAAGAAATGGCGGCTACAAATTCAGAGGCTAAGAAAAAAACCATCATTAAGCGCTTAAAAGTTGTAGAAAATTTCTTAAATTCAAATTTAAACGCCAATACCGATAGCGATGAAGCTGTACCAAATCGTCCTGAATGGATGATGATTACAAATCTCCCAGTTTTACCGCCAGATTTGCGTCCTTTAGTGGCTTTAGATGGTGGGAAATTTGCAGTTTCTGATGTGAATGACTTATATCGTCGTGTTATCAATAGAAATACACGTCTTAAAAAACTTATGGAGCTTGATGCACCTGAAATCATTATCAGAAATGAAAAAAGAATGCTTCAAGAGGCTGTTGATGCACTTTTTGACAACGGTCGTCGTGCCAATGCTGTAAAAGGAGCAAATAAACGCCCATTAAAATCTTTAAGTGAAATTATCAAAGGAAAGCAAGGGCGTTTTAGACAAAACCTACTAGGTAAGAGAGTGGATTTCTCAGGTCGTAGTGTTATTGTTGTGGGTCCAAAACTTAGAATGGATCAATGTGGTTTACCTAAAAAAATGGCTTTAGAGCTTTTTAAACCACATCTTTTAGCTAAGCTTGAAGAAAAAGGTTATGCAACTACAGTAAAACAAGCTAAAAAAATGATAGAAAACAAAACCAATGAAGTTTGGGAATGTTTAGAAGAGGTAGTAAAAGGACATCCTGTTATGTTAAACCGTGCGCCTACTTTGCATAAACTTTCTATCCAAGCTTTTCATCCTGTTTTAGTGGAAGGTAAGGCTATACAACTTCATCCTTTGGTTTGTGCAGCATTTAACGCGGACTTTGATGGGGATCAAATGGCAGTGCATGTACCGCTTTCTCAAGAGGCTATTGCAGAATGTAAAGTGCTTATGCTTTCATCAATGAATATTCTTTTGCCAGCAAGCGGTAAGTCTGTAACCGTTCCATCGCAAGATATGGTTTTAGGAATTTATTATCTTTCATTGGAAAAAGCAGGTGCTAAAGGTTCGCATAAAATTTGTACAGGCATTGATGAAGTGATGATGGCGCTTGAAAGCAAGTGTTTGGATATTCATGCGAGCATACAAACTATGATAGATGGTAGAAAGATTACTACTACAGCAGGAAGATTGATTATTAAATCCATTTTACCTGATTTTGTGCCTGAAAATAGTTGGAATAAAGTCTTAAAGAAAAAAGACATTGCCGCGCTTGTGGATTATGTTTATAAACAAGGTGGTTTAGAGATTACAGCAAGTTTCTTGGATAGACTTAAAAATTTAGGTTTTGAGTATGCAACGAAAGCAGGTATTTCAATTTCGATTGCAGATATTATTGTTCCTAATGACAAGCAAAAAGCTATCAATGAAGCAAAAAAACAAGTAAGAGAAATTCAAAATTCTTATAATCTCGGTTTGATTACTTCAGGGGAAAGATACAATAAAATCATTGATATTTGGAAAAGTACAAACAATGTTCTTTCAAAAGAGATGATGAAGCTTGTAGAAAAAGATAAAGAAGGTTTTAACTCTATTTATATGATGGCAGATTCTGGTGCTAGGGGTAGTGCGGCTCAAATTTCTCAGCTTGCTGCGATGAGAGGACTTATGACTAAACCTGATGGTTCTATTATCGAAACGCCTATTATTTCGAATTTCCGTGAAGGGCTAAATGTTCTTGAATACTTTATTTCAACCCACGGTGCTAGAAAAGGTCTTGCAGATACCGCTCTTAAAACAGCAAACGCGGGTTATTTGACAAGAAAACTCATCGATGTTGCACAAAATGTAAAAATTACCATTGAAGATTGTGGAACGCATGAAGGTGTTGAAATCAATGAAATCACCGCAGATAGTTCTATTATAGAAACTTTAGAAGAAAGAATTTTAGGTAGGGTTTTAGCTGAAGATGTGATCGATCCTATTACAAATTCTGTGCTTTTTGCAGAAGGTACTTTAATGGATGAGGAAAAAGCAAAAATTCTTGGAGAAAGCGGTATAAAAAGTGTCAATATTCGCACTCCTATTACCTGCAAAGCTAAAAAAGGAATTTGTGCAAAATGTTATGGTATCAATCTTGGCGAAGGTAAATTAGTAAAACCAGGTGAAGCAGTAGGAATTATTTCCGCTCAATCTATCGGCGAGCCAGGGACGCAGCTAACTCTAAGAACTTTCCACAGCGGGGGGACTGCAAGTACGGATTTACAAGATAGACAAGTAAGCGCACAAAAAGAAGGTTTTATAAGATTTTATAATCTTAAAACTTATAAAAACAAAGAAGGTAAAAATATCGTAGCAAATCGTAGAAATGCGGCGATTTTGCTTGTGGAGCCAAAAATCAAAACTCCATTTAAAGGTGTGATTAATATAGAAAATATTCATGAAGATGTGATTGTTTCTATTAAAGATAAAAAACAAGAAGTAAAATACATATTAAGAAAATACGATCTTGCTAAACCAAATGAATTAGCAGGTGTAAGTGGCAGTATAGATGGAAAACTTTATTTGCCATATCAAAGCGGTATGCAAGTAGAAGAAAATGAAAGTATCGTAGAAGTGATTAAAGAGGGTTGGAATGTACCAAATCGTATCCCTTTTGCGAGTGAAATTTTAGTAGAAGATGGCGAGCCCGTGGTACAAAATATCAAAGCAGGCGAAAAAGGAACGCTTAAATTTTATATCCTTAAAGGCGATGGTTTAGATAGAGTAAAAAATGTTAAAAAAGGTGATATTGTTAAAGAAAAAGGATTCTTTGTAGTGATTGCTGATGAAAATGATAGAGAAGCAAAAAGACACTATATTCCAAGAGAATCTAAGATAGAATTTAACGATAGTGAAAAAATCGATGATGCAAATACTATCATTGCAAGTGCTCCTAAAAAAGAAAGAAAAGTGATTGCAGAATGGGATGCTTATAATAATACTATCATTGCAGAAATTGATGGTGTTGTAAGCTTTGAAGATATTGAAGCAGGTTATAGTGCCGATGAGCAAATTGATGAAGCTACAGGTAAGCGTTCTTTAGTGATTAATGAGTATTTGCCAAGCGGAGTTAGACCAACTTTGGTAATCGCAGGAAAAGGTGATAAGGCTGCGCGTTATCAGCTTGAACCAAAAACCGTTATTTTTGTTCATGATGGTGATAAAATCGCTCAAGCAGATATTTTAGCAAAAACTCCAAAAGCTGCAGCTAAATCAAAAGATATTACAGGAGGTCTTCCAAGAGTTTCTGAACTTTTTGAAGCAAGAAAACCAAAAAATGCGGCTGTGATTGCAGAAATTGATGGTGTTGTTCGTTTTGATAAACCTTTGCGTTCCAAAGAAAGAATCATTATCCAAGCAGAAGATGGAACAAGTGCTGAGTATTTAATCGATAAATCAAAACATATTCAAGTAAGAGATGGCGAGTTTATCCATGCAGGTGAAAAACTTACAGATGGAGTTGTTTCAAGTCATGATGTGCTTAAAATTTTGGGTGAAAAAGCCTTGCATTATTATTTGATTTCTGAAATTCAACAAGTTTATCGCGGACAAGGTGTTGTGATTTCTGATAAACATATAGAAGTTATCGTTTCTCAAATGCTAAGACAAGTAAAAGTTGTAGATAGTGGACATACGAAATTTATCGAGGGTGATTTGGTTTCAAGACGTAAATTCCGTGAAGAAAACGAAAGAATCATTAGAATGGGTGGAGAACCTGCTATTGCTGAGCCTGTGCTTTTAGGTGTAACAAGAGCAGCGATTGGAAGCGATAGTGTGATTTCTGCAGCTTCATTCCAAGAAACTACTAAAGTTCTAACCGAAGCAAGTATAGCGGGTAAATTTGACTACTTAGAAGATTTAAAAGAAAATGTTATTCTAGGTAGAATGATACCTGTTGGAACAGGGCTTTATGGTGAACAAAATTTAAAACTTAAAGAACAAGAATAAAACTCTATTTTATAGCCCTTCTGGGCTATATTTCTTCATTTTCAATCTTTTTAACTAAAATATAAGCAAAATTTAGATATCATCCAAAGTTTATTACATTTTTAAAGAAAGGAATTATTGTGCCTACCATAAATCAATTGGTTAGAAAAGAGCGCAAAAAAGTTTTAGAAAAATCTAAATCTCCAGCGCTTAAAAATTGTCCACAAAGAAGGGGAGTTTGTACTAGGGTTTATACTACAACACCTAAAAAACCAAACTCAGCGTTAAGAAAAGTTGCCAAAGTAAGACTTACTAGTGGCTTTGAAGTGATCAGCTATATCGGCGGTGAAGGTCATAACTTGCAAGAACACAGCATTGTTTTAGTGCGTGGTGGTAGGGTAAAAGACTTACCAGGGGTTAAATATCACATCGTTCGTGGTGCTCTTGATACAGCAGGTGTTGCAAAAAGAACAGTTTCTCGTTCTAAATATGGTGCTAAACGCCCTAAAGCAGGCGCTGCAAAATAATCATTCATACAGACAAATCCGTTAGATTTGATTTTGTTTGAGTAAAATTTAAAATTTGAAGGAAAAATAATGAGAAGAAGAAAAGCTCCGGTAAGAGAAGTCTTGCCTGATCCGATTTATGGTAATAAAGTAATCACAAAATTTATTAATTCTTTAATGTATGATGGCAAAAAAAGCACAGCTACAACAATTATGTATGGTGCTTTGGAAGCTATTGATAAAAAAGGTGGCGAGAAAAAAGGTATTGATATTTTTAATGATGCGATTGAAAATATCAAGCCTTTATTAGAGGTGAAATCTCGTCGTGTAGGTGGCGCAACCTATCAAGTTCCAGTAGAAGTTCGCCCTGCTAGACAACAAGCTTTGGCGATTCGTTGGATTATTTCTTTTGCAAGAAAAAGAAGTGAAAGAACTATGATTGATAAACTTGCAGCTGAGCTTTTAGATGCTGCTAATAGCAAAGGTGCTTCATTTAAGAAGAAAGAAGATACTTATAAAATGGCTGAAGCAAATAAAGCATTTGCTCACTATCGTTGGTAAGAAGGAGTGTGTATGTCAAGAAGTACTCCTTTAAAAAAAGTTAGAAATATCGGTATTGCTGCTCACATCGATGCGGGTAAAACGACTACATCTGAAAGAATTCTTTTCTTTACAGGCATGAGTCATAAAATCGGTGAAGTTCATGATGGTGCTGCAACTATGGACTGGATGGAGCAAGAGAAAGAGCGTGGGATTACTATCACTTCTGCGGCTACAACTTGTTTTTGGAAAGACCATCAAATCAACCTTATTGACACTCCAGGCCACGTTGATTTTACAATTGAAGTTGAAAGATCTATGCGTGTTCTTGATGGTGCTGTTGCGGTATTTTGTTCAGTGGGTGGGGTGCAGCCTCAAAGTGAAACAGTTTGGAGACAAGCAAATAAATATGGTGTTCCAAGAATAGTATTTGTAAATAAAATGGATAGAATCGGTGCAAATTTCTACAATGTAGAAGATCAAATTCGCAACCGTTTAAAAGCTAATCCAGTTCCACTTCAAATTCCAATTGGTGCTGAGGATAATTTTAAAGGCGTAATCGATCTTGTAACTATGAAAGCTTTAGTTTGGGAAGATGATACTAAGCCAACGGATTATGTAGAAAAAGAAATTCCAGCTGAACTTAAAGAAAAGGCAGAAGAATATCGCACAAAAATGATAGAAGCAGTTTCTGAAACTTCAGATGAGTTGATGGAAAAATATTTAGGCGGAGAAGAATTAAGCCTTGAAGAGATTAAAACAGGGATTAAAGCAGGATGTTTAAGTCTTTCTATCGTTCCTATGCTTTGCGGTACAGCGTTTAAAAATAAAGGGGTTCAACCTTTGCTTGATGCTGTTGTGGCTTATTTACCAGCTCCTGATGAAGTGGCAAATATCAAGGGTGAATATGAAGATGGCACAGAAGTTTCTGTAAAATCAACTGATGATGGCGAGTTTGCAGGACTTGCATTTAAAATCATGACAGATCCATTTGTAGGACAACTTACTTTCGTGCGTGTTTATCGCGGTTGTTTGGAAAGTGGTTCTTATGCGTATAACTCAACTAAAGATAAAAAAGAAAGAATTGGTCGTTTGTTAAAAATGCACTCTAACAAAAGAGAAGAGATTAAAGTGCTTTACGCAGGCGAAATTGGTGCTGTTGTAGGACTTAAAGATACTTTAACAGGGGATACTCTTGCAAGTGAAAAAGATAAGGTAATCCTTGAAAGAATGGATTTTCCAGATCCAGTTATTTCTGTTGCAGTTGAGCCAAAAACTAAAGCTGATCAAGAAAAAATGTCTATTGCTTTAAATAAATTAGCACAAGAAGATCCAAGTTTTAGAGTTTCTACAGATGAAGAAAGTGGTCAAACTATCATTTCAGGTATGGGTGAGTTACACCTTGAAATTATCGTTGATAGAATGCTTCGTGAATTTAAAGTTGAAGCTGAAGTAGGTCAACCACAAGTTGCTTATCGCGAAACTATTAGAAAAACTGTTGAACAAGAATACAAATACGCTAAACAATCAGGTGGACGTGGTCAGTATGGACATGTATTCTTACGCCTTGAACCACTTGAGCCAGGTAGTGGATATGAATTTGTTAATGATATCAAAGGTGGGGTAATTCCAAAAGAATACATTCCTGCAGTTGATAAAGGTGTTCAAGAAGCATTACAAAATGGTGTTTTAGCAGGTTATCCTGTGGAAGATGTTAAAGTAACTGTTTATGATGGAAGTTATCACGAGGTGGATTCATCTGAGATGGCGTTTAAGCTTGCTGCTTCTATGGGCTTTAAAGAAGGCGCTAGAAAAGCAGGTGCTGTAATCTTAGAGCCTATGATGAAAGTTGAAGTAGAAACTCCTGAAGATTATATGGGTGATGTTATTGGCGATCTTAACAAACGCCGCGGTCAAGTAAATAGCATGGATGAGCGTGGCGGAAATAAAATCATTACAGCATTTTGTCCTTTGGCTGAAATGTTTGGTTATTCTACTGATCTTAGAAGTCAAACTCAAGGTCGTGCGACTTATTCTATGGAATTTGATCACTATGATGAAGTTCCTAAAAATGTTGCGGATGAAATCATCAAAAAAAGAAACGGTTAAATTGTTAGCGGGATTTTTCCCGCTTTCTGTCCTCGTAGCTCAGCAGGATAGAGCGCAAAATTCCTAATTTTGAGGCCGTGAGTTCGAATCTCGCCGTGGACACCATTTTATGAGGTGTTATTATGATAAAAATTGCTTTTTTTATAACTTTTGTAATTTCTTTTTTGACAGCACAAAGCCCAGTAAATTTTAAAGAAGATAATAATATAACAAAAGAACAAAATATATTTAAAGAACAACCTCCAAAACGCATTAAAATTCCAACGCATTAAAATATATGTCAGATTTGATTACGCTAGCACAATTATCACAAGGGTATCGTTATAATAGTGATTCTTTAATTTTAGCTGATTTTATTTTAAAACAAGGAATTAAAGGCGCTGTTTTTGATGTAGGTGCAGGCTGTGGTATCATAGGTATTTTACTTAAAAAAAATATTGCAAATTTAAGTTTATCTTTGATTGATATTCAAAAAGAAAATATAAAATTGATTGAAAAAAATTTAAAATCCAACCAAATACAAGGCGATATTTTTCATGATGATTTCAATCAATTTCAAAGCATAAAAAAATTTGACTTCATAGTTTGCAATCCTCCATTTTATAGACAAGGAGCTTACAAGAGTGAAGATCAGCATAAAGTTATAAGTAAATTTCAGGAATTTTTACCCTTGCATAGCTTTTTAACTAAAGCAAATTCTATGCTTAAGCCAAATGGTACTTTGTATTTTTGCTATGAAGCTTTAGCTTTAGATGAAATTTGTTTTATTTTAAAAGATATGAAAATAAAAATAACAAAGCTTTGCTTTGTACATACACATCAAAACAAAAAAGCAAGACTTGTTTTGATACAGGTAAAAAAAGGTTCAAAATCGCCTTGTGAGATTTTACCTCCTTTTTTTGTATATGAAAATGAAATTTTAAGCAAACAAATGCAAGAAATTCACTCAAGATTTAGGTTAAAAAGTTATGATATTTGATAAAAATTTTTCTTATGCTTTTGATGAAAATGCTTGTGAGAAATGCGGTGGAAAGTGTTGCACTGGAGAAAGTGGCAATATTTTTGCGAGCAAGGAAGAATTAGAAGCATTAAGAAAGCATTTAAATTTAGAAAGCAAAGAATTTGCTGAAAAATACTTGAGAAAAGTGGGCTTTAAAATGAGTTTTAAGGAAGTCGAATTTGAAGATGGCTTTGCTTGCATTTTTTTTGATACTCAAAAAAGAAATTGCAGTATCTACGATTTTCGTCCAAAACAATGCAGAACTTTTCCATTTTGGGAATATTTTAAAACACATCAAAAGGAATTAGAAAAAGAATGTATAGGTATTTGTTATTTGTCTTAGTAGCCTTTTTTTTGGCAGCTTGTGGAAGTTCAAAAATCAATGTTGTTTATCCTGATTATACAAAATATAAAAGCAATGATTTTGATTTAAGGGTTATGAAGGCTTATAATTATGAGTATTATAAACAATACAAAGAAGCCAGAGATGAATTTTTAAGTCTTTATCAAGATTATAATAATGCTAATTTTTTAGAAAATGCATTTTTACTTACTTTGGCAAACAATCTTGACAAGCAAGCAGAGTTAAATAATCTAGCAAAGCCTTATTTAAATCAAAATGACAATCTTAAGCGACTTAGTGCTCTTTATGCTTTAAATTCAAATGATATCAATAATGCTCAAAAACTTATGAAAGAGCTTTTAACAAAAAAGGATAGTGATCCTAGAAATTTAGAGCTTTACGGAGATATTTTGGTTAAAAAAAATGATTTAAAAAATGCCACAAAGTACTATAGATCTGCTTATAATCAAGTGCAAAACGAAGAAATTTTATTTAAACTCATAGGAATTTATGCGATTTTAAATGATACTTTAAATATTAAAAATGTTTTAGAATTTTCAAGAAAAACCAATGGTTGCACTCTCAAAACTTGCGTCTTGCTTGCTAAAATTTATTTTGATGAAAAAAATATCGAAGCTTTAAAAAGTATATATAAAGAGCTTTATCAACTTACCAAAAATAAAAGTTTTGCATTGGCTTTGGTTGAGCTTTTAAATTCTCAAGGCAAAACAGAAGAAGCTTTAAAAATTTCTTTGAAGTATGATTTAGATGATGATATTAAACTTGCTTTGTATCAGAATTTAAAACGCTTTGATGATGCTAAAAAAATGAGTTTAGCTCTTTATCATAAAACAAAAAATAAAGAATATCTTCTACGAGCGGCAGTTTTTGAATTTGAAGCTGCAAATGAAGCTAAAAAAATCACTCCAAAAGTAATTGATTCTGTAAAAGAAAAATTCGAACAGGCTATCGATAAAGATAGCAATGCTTTGTATTTAAACTACTATGGATATTTGCTTATAGATTATGATTTAGATGTTAAAAAAGGTATAGAGCTTGTGAAACTTGCCTTAGAAAAAGATCCACAGAATTTGTATTATTTAGATTCTTTAGCTTGGGGGTATTATAAACTAGGCAATTGTAAGCAAGCATGGGAAATTTTAAAACAAACATTAGATGATAAAGAATTTGCAAATTCTGATGAGAGTAAAGCTCATATAAAAGCGATAAAGGCGTGTGTAAAACCATGATATTGGATAAAATTTTTGAAAAAACAAAAGAAGATTTAAAAGAACGCAAACTAAAACTTCCTTATGATATGTTAGGGCGTTCTTTAGCTTCAAATCCTTTCTTTCCAAAAGATGTGATTAAAGCTTTAAAAAGAGTAGAAAAAGAAGTTAAAATCATAGCAGAAGTAAAAAAAGCAAGTCCTAGCAAGGGAGTCATTAGAGAAGACTTTGATCCTTTGAGTATCGCTTTAAATTATGAGAAGAACAAAGCTGCGGCGATTTCTGTTTTGACTGAGCCACATTTTTTTAAAGGTTCTTTAGAATACTTAAGTCTTATACGCCGTTATACACAAATTCCTTTACTTAGAAAAGATTTTATCTTTGATGAGTATCAAATTTTAGAAGCTTTGGTTTATGGGGCAGATTTTGTATTGTTAATCACTAAAATGCTAAGCATGAAAGAGCTTAAAAAACTGCTTGAGTTTGCAAGACATTTAGGTCTTGAGGCTTTGGTTGAAATTCATGATAAAGAGGATTTGAGTAAGGCTATTTTTGCTGGAGCGGATATTATCGGTATCAATCATCGTAATTTAGAGGATTTTACTATGGATATGAGTTTGTGCGAAAAACTTATCCCACAAATCCCAAATTCAAAAATCATCATCGCAGAAAGTGGTTTAGAAAATAAAGAATTTTTAGAGCATTTACAAAATTTAGGCGTTGATGCTTTTTTAATCGGCGAATATTTTATGCGTGAGGAAGATGAAGGAAAGGCTTTAAAAGCTTTGCTTTAAGGAGGGAAAATGCAATATTTGTATGCACCATGGCGGAGTGAGTATTTTGAAAAAGAAAAAACTGTTTGTCCATTTTGTGATTGTACTAATAAGATCAAAAGTGATAAAGAATTAGGTGTGATTTTTAGAGCAAAGCATTGTTTTGGAGTGATGAACCGCTATCCTTATTCTGCGGGGCATTTTATGGTGATTCCTTATGTACATGAAGAGCATATAGAAAATTTAAGCGATGAAATTTGGCAAGAAATGAGCCATTTTGTGCGTTTGGGAGTGAAAATTTTAAAAGAGCAAATTCATGCAAATGGGGTCAATATCGGTATGAATTTAAGCAAAGATGCAGGAGCTGGCATAGCTTTTCATTGTCATTATCATCTAGTGCCACGCTGGACAGGAGATACAAATTTTATCACAACCATAGGAGAAACTAGGGTTTGTGGCACTAATATCGAGCAAGTTTATCAAAAACTTGTTTTGGCTTTTAAAAATGCTCAGTGAAGTTGAATTTACAGAATTTCAAAAAGAAAATTTCTCTCTTTTAATCGATGCAAGAAGCCCTAGAGAATTTTTGCATTCTCATTTGATAGGAGCTTTAAATTTTTATGCACTCAATGATGAAGAATATCAAGAAATAGGAACGATTTATAAGAAAAATCAAGCTTTAGCCAAGGCTAGGGGTGCGAGTTATATTTGTCAAAATACCGCTAAACATATATTAGAAATCACTCAAAATTTTCGCATAGGAGAAAAGGTAGGGATTTATTGTTCTCGTGGGGGTTTGCGTTCAAAGTCTATCGCAGTGATTTTAAGTGAGCTTGGTTTTAGAGTGGTGCGTTTAAAAGGTGGCTTTAAAGCTTATAGAACTTTTGTAACGCGTTATTTTGAAAATGAAATAAATTTTGATTTTTTTGCTCTTTGCGGCAATACAGGCTGTGGAAAAACAGAGCTTTTAGAACAACTCCCACAAGCTATAAATTTAGAAAAAATGGCAAATCATTTAGGCTCATCTTTTGGTGATATTTTAGGAAAACAACCTACGCAAAAAGCTTTTGAAGCAGAACTTTTTCACAATATGCAAAATTTAGAAAATTTTGCTTTCATAGAAAGTGAAAGTCGCAAAATAGGGGATATCATCTTACCTTTGAAATTTTATGAAAAAATGCAAAAGGCTTTTAAAATTTATTGTTTTTGTTCTTTGGAAAATCGCGTTAAAAGAATACAAAAAATTTATCAAGAAAAAATGACTCCTTTAAAATTTCAACAATGTGTGCAAAAAATCAGCCCTTATATCAGCTTAAATTTACGCCAAGAATTGCTTCAAAGTTATGAGAAAAAAGAATGGCAAAAGCTTATTGTTATGCTTTTGGAGTATTATGATAAAACTTATAAAAAACCAGACAAGATTGATTTTGAGTTAAATACCGATGATATTTTAAAAGCTCAAGAAGAGCTTTTAGATCATTTTAAAGCGCAATTACTTTTTTAATATTAGATAATTTTATTAAATAATCAAATTTTTTCTTCATCATCTTACAATAATCCTTTTTTATCTTTGTTGTTTTTTAGCTTGGCCCAAATTTGTATTTTAATGCTAGTAAATTTGAATCATAGAGAAGTAAAATATTTTTTAAATCCCTATTTATAGTAATTTAAAATAAAAAAATAAACTTTTATAAAAAAATATATAAAATATTTCTTAAATTTATATTTTTTAAATCATTTTAAATATAATTATCTTGTAATTATATTTTGTAAGAAAGGGTAGGTAAGCGAATGCGGTAAATTCAAGTTTTATTGTATTGTGTACTCTGCTAGTTTTGCTTATGACTCCAGCTTTAGCAATGTTTTATTTGGGTATGGTAAGAAGTAAAAATACATTCAATACCATAATGAATTGCTTTATTGTTTTTGGTGTCATTGCTTTACAATGGGTAGTGCTTGAGTGGCTCATCCATAAAAACTGACTATTTTAGGTGGACTTAGTGGGCTTGTAGTTGCGGTTATGTAGATTTTATGCTTCTCTTGTTATAGGAGCTTTGTCTTTCTGTATTTTGTTGTTTTAGTTTGAGTTTTATTAAATACAAACTCAAATAGGATTGATTCTTTAGATGCTTTTTCTTTACACGGAATCGGAGGTGTTTGAGAGGAATTGCTACAGGGCTTTTTGCAAGTGCTAAAGTAAATCCTAATGTGATTGCCTAAAATGCGCTTGGCGAGATTTTTTATCAGTGGAAGTTTAGAGCTTTTAAAAGAGCAAATTCTTGCTATTATGATTTGTATGTTTTTTCAGCTCTCATAAGCTTTATTATTCTTAAGATTATTTCTTATTTTGTAGACTTAAGAGCGAAAGAAGAAGTAGAACAAAAAGGCTTAGATGTGAGTTTGCGCGGAGAAAAAGCTTATACTTTGGCTTAGTCAGCTAAATTTTTACCAAAAAGTCCTTGTTAATCTTTAAAAAAATGATAGACAAGGGTCTCAAATTCATTCTTGGTTAAGATCAGATAAATATTTTAAAATAAATTCCATAAATTCATCACTATCATTAGGACAACTTATTAAATCATAATCACATTTTGCTAAATGTTTATACTCCATACCTAGTTCAAAAATCGTTTCAGAACAATCTATACAAAAAGAAATAGGATAAATTAAAGCTTTATCGTTTAAATTTGCCAAAATATCGCTTGTATTTGGTTCAAGCCATTTTACAGGGCCTAGTTTGGACTGATAAGCTAAAATAAATTCATCAAAATGATCTTTTAATTTTTCTTTTAAAATTTCTACATGATTATTTACATGCTTTTCGTATAAATCACCCTTATCAATAATACTTTGTGGTAAAGAATGCGCTGAAAAAATCAAAATTTTGGCATCAAATTTATTTTTTTTAGCCAAAATGTGCGAAATTATCATCTCATTATAAAGTTCATTTTTGTAAAAAATATCTATAGTTTTTACTTTTGCTTGAATTTTTTGCTTTGAAATTTCATTTTGCAGAACTTCTAAAGATGAAGTTACTGTGGTGCAAGAATGGTGTGGATAAAGTGGAAAAAGAATGATTTCATCACTTTCATTTAAAGTGTATTTTTGCAAAATTTCTGTGGCAAAAGGAGGCACATAAAGATTTACAAAATCAAATTTAAATTCATCTTGTTTTAAATTAAGCTTGTCACACAGGCTTTGAGTAAGTTCGTTTAAAGGGGATTTTCCGCCCATTTTTTTATAGTTTTCTTGCATGGCTTTAACGCGAGCCTTTGTTATGATCCATGCTACAAATTTTCTTAAAAATCGATTTTTGATTCCTAAAATATAAGGATCATTAAACATATTTTTTAAAAAAACTTCACAATCTTGTAAATTCGTAGCTCCGCCCATATTTAAAAATAAAACTAATTTCACGCAAACCTTTCTAAAATTTCTTGAACTTTGTAAGCATCGCTCGTGCTGGCTAGATGATTGGGTTGATTATCGATAAGTTTTAACAAAGCTTCGTGTTCTGAAAAAAGTGGACTTTGTTGAGTAAGTTCTATAAAATTTCCATCTTTTAATAAAGAAAAATCATTTAAATTGGCTTCATAAAAATGATTTTTAGTAATAAGATGAATTTTTCTTAGTTTTTGTGTGCTATTCCAACTTTGATGTATGCTAGCAATACATTTTTCAAGCCCACATAGAATAATGCTTTCACTTTCTCTTGTTTGATCTTGAGTGTATTTTTTAAGCAAATTGGTTTTTGTTATTTCTTGCTTGCTTAAAAAACAAAGCAAATCAAGATCATGTACAGCCAAATCTTGCAAAATCCCTACATCGCTGATTCTTTGCGGGTAGGGTGAAAATCTTTGTATGTTAATGCTGATAATTTCTTCATTTTCAAGCTCTTTTTTTAGGGCTAAAACTGCAGGATTAAATCTTTCGCAAAAACCTACGCCTACTTTTATGCTGTATTCTTTAGCTAAATTTGAAATTTCGTCTATTTCTTTTAAATTTAGAGCTAAAGGCTTTTCGATTAAAACGCATTTGCATTGTTTAAAAACTTTTTTTGCTATTGCTAAATGTGAATTTGTAGGTGTTGCTATGATGATAATATCATTATTTTGATTTAAAAATTTATTCAAATCATCATAAAAAATATCATCAAAAATATTTAGATTTGGATTTTTGCAAAGATCAAAAAGTGCATTAAGCTTAAAATGAGAATTTTTGCTAAGTTCATTTAAGTGGTTTTGCCCCATTTTTCCAAGGCCTATGATACCTATTTTCATGGAGTTAATCTTTAAAAATATAAATAACTTGTTCTTGTTCTTCTTCGCTTAAAAAAGGTGAAAAAGGCAAAGATAAGATGTGTTTGCTTGCATATTCTGAATTTTTAAGTTCTAAATTTGAAAACTTACTAAAGCAAGGTTGTTTATGCAAAGGGGTTGGATAGTGTATAGCATAAGGTATATTAGCTTTTTCAAATTTTTGCAATACGCTAGCTCTATCTTCAACTAAAACGCTGTATTGTGCATAAGCGCTAAAAGCATTTGGATCAATTTGCGGAATTTGGCAGTTTTTTAAATTTGCATTATAAGTTTGTGCTAATTTTTGTCTTTTGTCTAATTCTTTTTCTAGGTATTTTAACTTAACATTTAAAATCGCCGCTTGTAAAGTATCAAGGCGTCCATTTATACCTATAAATTCATGTTTATAACGCTGAGTTTGTCCGTGATTGAGTAAAATTCTTATTTTTTTAGCAACTTCATCATCATGGCAAAAAATAGCCCCACCATCGCCATAAGCTCCCAAAGGTTTTGAGGGAAAAAAGCTTGTGCATGAAATTTTAGCTATAGAGCAGGATTTTTCTCCTTTGAAACTTGCGCCAAAACTTTGTGCACCATCTTCGATCAAAGTGATATTTTTATCTTTTAAAATTTCTTCTAAAGCCCTTAAATCACTCATTTGTCCAAACATACTCACTGCTATAACAGCTTTAGTTTTTGGGGTTATTGCTTTTTGCACTGCTTCAAAATCAAGATTGTAATTTGATAGATTTATATCTACAAAAACAGGTTTTGCACCTGTTAAGGCCACAACTTCAGCTGTTGCTATGAAAGTAAAACTAGGCACTATAACTTCATCATCTTTGCCAATATCTAAAGCTCTTAAGGCAAGATATAAAGCACTGGTTCCACTTGAGCAACCTATAGCGTGTTTAACACCTAAAAAATGAGATAAATTTTGCTCAAATTCGTTAAGCTTTACACCGCCTATGAAAGAAGAGCTTGATAAAACGCTTTCAATTTCAGTATTGATTTCATCTTTGTATGCGAGATATTGGGCTTGAAGATTGATAAAATTCATAAAAAACCTTAGAGAAATAAAATTAAATAAAAATGTTTATTGTATTTTAGTTTTACTTAATTTAAAGTAATTTTGGTATGATATGTTTTTATAAAAATTTCTTTAGGAAAATTCATGGATATTAGAAAAGCTTATTTGGATTTTTTTGCATCAAAAGGACATGAGATAACCCCGTCAAGTCCTTTAGTTCCTGATGATGCAACTTTACTTTTTACTAATGCGGGTATGGTGCCTTTTAAAAGTATATTTACAGGAGAATTTCCACGCCCAAACCCTCCACGCAAAACAAGCTGTCAAACTTGTATAAGAGCGGGTGGAAAACACAATGACTTAGATAATGTAGGATATACCGCACGCCATCATACTTTTTTTGAAATGCTTGGAAATTTTAGCTTTGGAGATTATTTTAAAGAACAAGCCATAGCTTATGCTTGGGAATTTGTAACTGAAGTTTTAAAACTACCTAAAGATAGACTTTATGTAACCGTGCATGAAAACGATGATGAAGCTTTTAATCTATGGCAAAAACACATTCAAAAAGAAAGAATTTACAAATTTGGTGATAAAGATAACTTCTGGCAAATGGGCGATACTGGTCCTTGTGGTCCTTGTAGTGAGATTTTTTATGACCAAGGACAAGAGCATTTTAACTCAAGCGAAGATTATATGGGTGGAGATGGAGATAGATTTTTAGAAATCTGGAATCTTGTTTTTATGCAATACGAAAGAAGCGCTGATGGAGTGCTTAGCCCACTGCCAAAGCCAAGTATTGATACAGGAATGGGGCTTGAAAGGGTAACAGCGATTAAAGAAGGTAAATTTAGCAATTTTGATAGCTCGCTTTTTATGCCAATCATCAATGAAATTTCAAAACTTTGTAATAAAACTTATGTTTATGAAAGTGGAGCAAGTTTTAGAGTAATAGCCGATCATATAAGATCAAGTGTATTTTTACTTGCGCAAGGGGTAAGTTTTGACAAAGAAGGCAGAGGCTATGTTTTGCGTCGTATTTTGCGTCGTGCTTTAAGGCATGGATATTTGCTAGGTTTTAAACAAGCTTTTATGTATAAACTAGTTGATGTTGTATGCGATTTAATGGGCGGACATTATACCTATCTTAATGAGAAAAAAGACTTTATAAAAGAACAAATTCGCCTTGAAGAAGAAAGATTTTTAAGCACTATAGACAATGGGATTGAAATTTTTAATGAAGAGCTTAAAAACACTAAAGAAATTTTTAGCGGAGAAGTAGCCTTTAAGCTTTATGATACTTATGGTTTTCCGCTTGATTTAACGGCTGATATGCTAAGGGAAAAAAATCTTAAAGTTGATGAAGAAAAATTTGAACTTTTAATGAATGAGCAAAAAGCACGCGCTAAGGCTTCTTGGAAAGGAAGTGGAGATAAAACTGCAAGCGGAGATTTTAAAAACTTGCTTGAAAAATTTGGAGAAAATCATTTCATAGGTTATGAAAAAGCGGAATGCGAAAGTAAAATTTTAGCCCTTTTAGATGAAGATTTTAAAGAAGTTTCTACCCTTAAAGATGCGGGTTGGGTGATGCTTGAAAACACACCTTTTTATGCGACAAGCGGGGGGCAAAGTGCTGATAGTGGGTTTATAGCTAAGTGTGAAGTTTTAGATACGCAAAAGTTTTTTAATCTCAATCTTAGCTTTGTAAAAGCAGGTGAAGAACTAAAAGTTGGCGATATAGTTCATGCAAGAATCGATACAGAAAAAAGAGAGCAAATCGCACGCCACCACTCAGCCACTCATCTTTTACACCATGCTTTAAGAGAAATTTTAGGTTCTCATGTAAGTCAAGCAGGATCTTTGGTTGAAAGCAATAAACTAAGATTTGATTTTACTCATCATAAAGCTTTAAGCAAAGAAGAGCTAGAAAGCATTGAAAAAAGAGTCAATGAAATGATTATAAACTCAAGCGAAGCTATCTTAGAAAATATGCCTTTAGAAGAAGCTAAAAAAAGCGGTGCTATAGCATTGTTTAATGAAAAATACCAAGGCAATGTGCGTGTTTTAACTCTAGGTGAAAGCAAGGAACTTTGCGGAGGAACTCATGTTAAAAATACTGCTCAAATAGGAAGTTTTTACATAGTTAAAGAAAGCGGTGTGAGTGCTGGAGTTAGACGCATTGAAGCTGTGGTTTCTAAAGCGGCTTTAGAATTTGTAAAAAATCAACTTGAAGAACTTTCTAAAGCAAAAAATGAGCTTAAAAATAATGATATTTTAAGCGGGATTAAGAAACTTAAAAATGAAATTTTAAGTTTAAAAAATGAGCTTAAAAACTCAAGTAAAACCGAGCTTGATTCTAAAAATATCCAAGGTGTTGAAATTTGCGTAAAGCGTATAGATAATGGCGATATTAAAGCTATGATTGATGATTTTAAAAACAAATTTGCTAAAGCGGTGATTTTACTTATCCAAGTAAAAGATGAAAAAATCACTTTAGCAGCTGGTGTTAAAGATGCGCCTTTAAAAGCAGGAGCTTTAGTTAAAGAAGCGGCGCAAATTTTAGGTGGAAATGGTGGCGGAAGAGATGATTTTGCTACTGCAGGTGGAAAAGATTTAAACAAAATTGATGAAGCTTTAAAACAAAGCTTAGAAACGATAGAAAAAGCACTTTAATGTTAATTCTTGCTTCAAGTTCCATTTCAAGGGTTAACTTGCTTAAAACCGCAAAGATTGATTTTAGGCAAGTTAGTTTTGATTATGATGAAAATTTAAATAAAAATATTTCACCTTTTTTATATGTTCAAAAAATAGTTCTTGAAAAAGAAAAACAATTTTTAAGTGCTTTAGGCAAAGATTTTCAAAACCAAAATTTACTTTTTGCAGATAGTATAGTTTGTATAGATGAAAAAATTCTTACCAAAGCAAAGGATAAAAAAGAAGCCTATGAAATGCTTGCCTTGCAAAATGGCAAGTATGCAAGTATTTTATCGGCTTTTTTGCTTGTAAAACCTGAAAAAAGAGTTTTTTCTCTTTCAAAAACTACGCTTTATTTTAAAAATTTTGATGAAAATGCTTTAAGAGATTATGTAGAAAATGATCTTTATAAAGGCAAGGCGGGTTGTATTATGTGTGAGGGTTTTCATCAAAATTTCATCACCCAACAAGTAGGAAATCTAAGCACTGCTTTAGGGCTTGATATCCAAACTTTAAAGGCTTATTTATGAAAATATTAAAATATATTTTTTCATTTTTTACTCTTTTGTTTATAGCTGGATTTATTTATGTGGCTTATCTTTTCACAAGTGCTGATACTGAGGGTTATACTTTTAAAGAATACAAACCTCCTCTTACAACACAAATTTACGATAGAAATGGCAAGCTCGTGGCTAATATTTTTGAACAACATCGTTTTTACGCTCCTTATGAAGAGCTTCCTCCACGCCTTATAGAAGCTTTGGTTGCTATAGAAGATACAAGCTTTTTTGAACATAATGGAGTTAATATCGATGCCATTTTTAGAGCTGCTGTAAAAATCATAAAAAGCGGTGGAAAAACCATGGAAGGAGCTTCCACTCTTACCCAGCAATTTATTAAAAACACAGAATTAACCCCAGAAAGAACTATTACGCGTAAAATTCGCGAAGCTTTGCTTGCTTATAAAATGGAAACCATTTTAACTAAAGAGCAAATTTTAGAAAGGTATTTAAATTTTATCTTTTTTGGACATGGGTATTATGGAGTAAAAACCGCAGCTTTGGGGTATTTTCATAAAAATTTAAATGAATTAAGCCTTAAAGAGATTGCTATGCTAGTAGGTATGCCAAAAGCACCTAGCAGTTATGATCCTACAAAGCATTTAGATCTTTCCATTTCAAGAGCAAATAATGTTATTTCAAGAATGTATAATCTAGGTTGGATTTCAAAAGCAGATTATGATACGGCCATCAAAGAAATTCCGCAAGTTTATGATGATACGCTTACTCAAAATACTGCTCCTTATGTCGTAGATGAAGTGATTAAACAATTAAGCCCTAATATCAAAGACTTAAAAACAGGTGGATATAAAATCATTTTAAATATAGACTTAGATGTTCAAAATATGGCGCAGAATGCTTTGAAATTTGGTTATGATGAGATAGTAAAACGCGATAAAGATGCAAATTTAAGCACTTTAAACGGAGCCATGGTCGTGGTAAATCATCAAAGTGGTGATGTTTTAGCTTTGGTAGGTGGGGTTGATTATGAAAAAAGTAATTATAACCGTGCTACTCAAAGTATGCGTCAACCTGGAAGCTCTTTTAAACCTTTTGTGTATCAAGTGGCGATTAATTTAGGATATTCGCCTATGAGTGAAATTGCTGATATTTCTAGAATTTTTGAAGGTGGAGCGGGTAATAATGAGGATTGGAAACCTAAAAATGAAGGGGGTAAATTTTTAGGTTTAATTACCTTAAAAGAAGCTTTAACAAGATCAAGAAATTTAGCTACCATTAATCTCGCACTTGATATGGGGCTTGATGTTCTTTACTCTAAACTAATGGAATTTGGATTTAAAGATATACCGCCTAATTTATCAATCGTATTGGGAAGTTTTGGTATTTCTCCTTTGGAGTATTCGAAATTTTATACCATGTTTGGGAACTATGGTATAATTAAAGATCCTCAAATTATCAGACAAGTTCAGGATAAAACCGGTAAAACCATCATGGAATTTAACTCAAATGAGCGTAAAGTCAGCAATGAAGCGCAAAGTTTTCTGGTTTTAGATATGATGAGAAATGTTGTTGAAAAAGGCACAGGGCGTAATGCAAGAGTAAAAGATATAGAAATAGCAGGAAAAACAGGAACAACGAATAAAAGTGTTGATGCTTGGTTTTGTGGACTTACGCCTGAAATAGAAGCAATCATTTGGTATGGAAATGATAACAACAAGCCTATGCGTTATACAGAAGGTGGCGCTAGAACGGCTGCTCCTGTGTTTAGAGAATTTTTAACTCAATATATAGAAAAATTCCCTGATACAACTAGAAAATTTAGCATTCCTAATGGAGTTTATCGTGGAAATTATAAAGGAGAAAGTGCTTATTATACCACCAAATCACCATTACCAAAAGTAAATATGAAATTTAATGAAAGTGAGATTATATTTTGAAAGTAGTTCCTTTCTACTTTCAAAATGATTAAGCTTTTTTGATGATTATTTCATCATCTTTTGCATCAATGATAATGCTATCATTTTCATGAAGTTCATCAGCAAGTATCATATCGCTTAATTTATCTTCTATAAGATCATAAATAGCTCTTCTTAAAGGTCTAGCACCAAAATCAGGGTCAAAACCATCTTTAGCGATTAAAAGAGCTGCATTTTCGCTTAAACTCGCTTTTATCCCCTTGTTTTCTAAGCTCATTTGTAAATCTTTAAATAAAAGCTTAACTATTTCATAAGCTTCATCTTTTCCAAGTGGATTAAAGGTGATAATATCATCTAAGCGGTTTAAAAACTCAGGTTTAAAGAAAATTTTTAACTCATTTTTTACCGCATCTTCTTGTTCTTTTCCACTTAAATTCATAATAGCACTTGAGGCGATATTAGAAGTTAAAATGATAATGGTATTTTTAAAATCCACTGTTACACCTTTGCTATCGGTTGCTCTACCATCATCTAAAATCCCTAAAAGCACATTAAATACATCTTTATGTGCTTTTTCAACTTCATCAAACAAAAGCACGCTATAAGGTTTTCTTCGTACAGCTTCAGTAAGCTCTCCACCTTCTTCATGTCCTATGTATCCTGGAGGTGCACCTAAGAGTCTTGAAACACTATGTTTTTCCATAAATTCACTCATATCAAAGCGAATCATTGCTTTTTCATCATCAAATAAAAATTTCGCCAAAGCTTTAGCTGATTGTGTTTTTCCTACCCCTGTTGGCCCTAAAAACAAAAAGCTTCCTATAGGTTTATTGTCCGCATTAAGTCCTGCTTTGTTGCGTTTAATGGCTCTAGCTAAAGCACTTAAGGCCTTATCTTGTCCTATGACACTTTCTTTTAAATGTTTTTCCACTTCTAAGAATTTTTGTTTTTCAGAGGTTAGCATTTTTTGCACGCTAATACCTGTCCATTTGCTTAAAATTCCAGCAACCAAATCCTCATCTACTTGATTTTTAAGTAAAACTCCATTTTCGCTCATTTTTTTCCATTTATCTTCTAAAATTTCTACTTCTTTTTCAAGACTTGGAATTTTTCCATACTCTAACTCAGCTGCTTTTTGAAATTCACCTCTAGCTTTAGCTAAAGAAGCTTCATTTTTAAGTAGATCAATTTCTTTTTTCTTAGTGCTTATATCATCAAAAACACTTTTTTCATTTTCAAACTGTGAATTTAGGGCATTTTGTTTTTCTTTTAAATTAGCTAGTTCTTTTGTGATTTCATCGAGTCTTTTTTGATTTTTCTCATCATTTTCCATTTTTAAAGCTTCATTTTCAACTTCTAAAGTTTCTATATCTTTGCGTACTTTTCTTAAAGAACTTGGTTCACTTTCAATTTGCATTTTCAGTTCAGCTGCAGCTTCATCGATTAAATCAATGGCTTTATCAGGTAAAAAACGATCTGCTATATAACGCTTTGAAAGTTTAGCTGCGGCTACTAAAGCGCTATCATTTATAGTTACATTATGATGAATTTCAAGCTTTTCTTTTATACCCCTTAACATAGCCAAAGCCTCATTAACACTTGGCTCACCTACATTTACAGGCTGAAAACGGCGCTGCAAGGCTGCATCTTTTTCAAAATATTTACGATATTCTTTTAAAGTAGTTGCGCCTATGGTATGGAGTTCACCTCTTGCAAGAGCGGGTTTTAAAATATTTGCCGCATCCATACTGCCTTCACTCGCTCCAGCACCTACTATAGTGTGAATTTCATCGATAAAAAGAATGATATTTTCACTTTTTATCACTTCATTAACCACAGCTTTTAATCTATCTTCAAATTCTCCTCTGTATTTTGCGCCTGCAATTAAAGCACTCATATCAAGAGCGATGACTTTTTTATTTTGTAAAGATTTTGGAACATCTTTTTTGATAATTCTTTGCGCTAAAGCTTCTACTATAGCTGTTTTTCCTACACCTGGTTCACCTAAAAGTATAGGGTTATTTTTGGTTTTACGTATTAAAATTTGCATCAAGCGTTCGATTTCTTCTTCTCTACCTATAACAGGATCAAGTTTACCCTCACTTGCTTTTAAGGTTAAATCTATACCAAATTTATTTAAGCTATCTAAGGTTTCATCGCTTGTTTTGCTATCTATTTTGCGTCCTGCCCTTAGACTTTCAAGCTCTTTTTGAAATTCTCTTAAATCTAAAAATTGCGCTAAAATTTCTTTAATAGGACTTTTTTGACTTTCACTTATAAGCCAAGTATCCACACTTAAATAACTATCTCCATTAGCACTCATCAATCCTTTAGCATTTTCTAATGAATTTATAAGTTCATTGGAAAAGCGTATATTTTCACGGCTTACATTTGAACTCGTTGCAAGTTTTGAAATTCTGCTTTTAATTTCAAGCTCTAAGGCTTCTTTAGAAATATTTAATTTATTTAAAATTTGATTTAAAATACTTGTACTATCTACGCTTAAAGCCCATAAAAGGTGCAAAGATACGACTTCGGTATTTTTAGAATGTATAGCTAAAGATGCTGCACTTTCAAGGTTTGAAAGCATATTATCAGTTAAAAAATCTTGTATATTTGCCATGTTTTATCCTTTATTTAGTTTATATACTTGACATTATATAACTTTAGTCATATAATGTCAAATTAATTGAGTAAAATTTTTTAAATAATAGGACAAATGACTAATTTTAGATTATTTCATAAACATATCTATAGCCTTGTTTAATTCTTCTATGCTTTGAATATCATTTTCTTCTATAGCATGTACCATACAATGAGCTAAATGTTCTTTTAAAACTACTTTTGCAGTATTGTTAACTTCGGCTTTTACGGCAGCAAGCTGGATTAAAATTTCACTACAGTCTTTGTCATTTTCAACCATTCTTTTAATAGCGCTTAAATGCCCTATGGTTCTACTTAGACGATTGCAAACTGCTTTAAGATGTTTTTGAGAATGTGTATGAGTATGTTTTTCTTGGCACATTGTATTAACTTTCTTTTTGGAATTTTTAGTCTATTTTAACATATTTTTAAGAATTTAAATTTATTTACGAAGTTTTAAGTAATTTTTATTAAAATTTAGTCTTTAAACTAAAACTCAATAATGGAGCTTATTTTGAAAACAAAACGATTTTTTGCAGGTCTTGCAGGCTTTGCCACTACTTTTATTTTATGTCTATTTTTAACGAGTCATTTACAAGCTAAAGTTGATCAAAAAGAAGAGCAGGTTCAAAAACGCCTAGAAGCTTTAGATAAGCTTACAAAAACTCTTGCCATAGTAGAGCAATACTATGTGGATGATCAAAATATCAGCGATTTGGTGGATAAATCTTTATCAGGACTTTTAAGCAATCTTGATGCGCATTCTTCTTTTTTAAATGAAAAAGATTTTAATGATATGAAAATTCAAACCAATGGCGAATTTGGTGGCCTTGGTATAACCGTAGGTATGAAAGATGGCGCTTTAACAGTTGTTTCTCCTATAGAAGGAACACCAGCAGATAAAGCAGGGATAAAATCAGGAGATATTATTTTAAAAATTAATGATGAGGCCACTTTAGGAATTAATCTCAATGATGCTGTAGATAAAATGCGTGGTAAGCCAAAAACTCAAATCACTTTAACCATCTTTAGAAAAGGTGCAACAAAACCTTTTGATGTTACACTTACAAGAGAAATTATTAAGATAGAAAGTGTTTATGCAAAAATGATAGAAAATGAAAACATTCTTTATCTTAGAGTTACAAATTTTGATAAAAATGTTGTAGATGTGGCAAGTAAAGAACTTAAAAAATATCCTAATGTTAAAGGGGTTATTTTAGATCTTAGAAATAATCCTGGTGGACTTTTAAATCAAGCTATAGGACTTGTAAATTTATTTGTAGATAAAGGTGTTATTGTTTCTCAAAAAGGACGCATCGCAAGTGAAAATCAAGAATATAAAGCCGATCCTAAAAACAAAATTTCTAATGCTTCTTTGGTTGTGCTTGTAAATGGTGGAAGTGCTAGTGCAAGTGAAATCGTAAGTGGAGCTTTACAAGATCTTAAACGCGGTGTTATTGTGGGTGAAAATACTTTTGGAAAAGGTAGTGTTCAACAAATCATACCTATTAATAAAACTGAAGCTTTAAGGCTTACTATTGCAAGATATTATCTTCCAAGCGGCCGTACTATTCAAGCAGTGGGTGTAAAACCTGATATTGAAGTTTTTCCAGGTAAAGTAAATACTCAAGAAGATGGTTTTTCTATAAAAGAAAGCGACTTAAAACAACATTTAGAAAGTGAGCTTGAAAAAATAGATAAAAATAAAAAAGAAGATAAACAAGAAAATAAAGACAATAAAAATCTAATCAGTCAAAAACAAATCAATGATGACGCACAGTTAAAATCAGCTATTGATACTATTAAAATTTTAAATATCAAACAAGGACAATAAAATGACAAAAAAAGAAATGCTCTACGAAGGAAAAGGTAAAAAACTTTTCAAAACTGATGATGAAAATTTACTAATTAGTGAGTTTAAAGATGATTTAACTGCTTTTAATGCAGAAAAAAGAGGCAATGAAAGTGGAAAAGGCGCATTAAACTGTAAAATCAGTACTGAAATTTTTCATTTGCTTGAAAAAAATGGGATTAAAACCCATTTGGTAGAAACTATAAGCGATACAGAACAAGTGGTTAAAAAATGTAAAATTGTTCCTATTGAAGTTATAGTACGCAATGTTGCAACAGGTTCTCTTACAAAAAGACTGGGCATTAAAGATGGCACTGTACTACCTTTTGCTTTGGTAGAATTTTGTCTTAAAGATGATGCCTTAGGCGATCCTTTTATCAATGATGAGCATTGTTTGATTTTAAATTTAGTGCAAAATGAAGCTCAAATTAGTGAAATTAAAAATATAGCTAGAAAGATTAACTCTATTTTAACTCCATTTTTTGACAATAAGAATTTAAGGCTGATTGACTTTAAAATCGAACTGGGTTTAACTAAAGATAATGAGCTTGTTTTAGCTGATGAAATAAGTCCTGATAGTTGTAGATTTTGGGATAAATTTAGTAATGAAAAATTAGACAAAGATAGATTTCGTCAAGATCTAGGTAATGTAAAAATGGCTTATGAAGAAGTTTTAAAAAGAATATTAAATTAAGGAAAAATATGGAAGTTATTGTAAATATTTCTTTAAAAAATGGGGTTTTAGATCCACAGGGCAAAGCGGTGGAAAAAGCTTTGCATTCTTTAAATTTTAATAGCGTAAAAGAAGTAAAAATAGCAAAACAAATCAAAATTTCTCTTGATGAGAAAGATGAAAAATTAGCCAAAGAACAAGTCAAAAAAATGTGTGAAGAGTTGTTGGTAAATAGCGTCATTGAAGATTATGAGCTTATAATTGAGAAAGAGTAAAATGAAAGTTGCTATTATTAGATTTCCAGGGACAAATTGTGAATTTGATACAGCTTATGCCTTTGAAAAACTTGGAGTAAAAACGCAGATTGTTTGGCATGAAGAAAAAGAATTTGATGCAGATTTAGTTGTTTTGCCAGGCGGATTTTCTTATGGAGATTATCTAAGATGTGCAGCTATTGCAAAACTTGCTCCTGTTATGCAAGGTGTTTTTAATCATGCAAAAAAGGGAGGATATATCTTAGGTATTTGTAATGGTTTTCAAATTTTACTTGAAAGCGGTCTTTTAAAAGGTGCAATGAAGCATAACAACAATCTTAGCTTTATCTCAAAAAACCAAAATTTAAGAGTAGTTTCTAATGATAATACCTTTTTGAAAAATTTCAAAAAAGATGAAATTATTAATTTGCCAATTGCCCATGGAGAGGGAAATTATTACGCTGATGAGGCTACTTTAAAAGAATTGCAAGATAAAGATCTTATTACTCTAAAATACGAGTCAAATCCAAATGGTTCTGTATTTGATATCGCAGGAATTTGTGATGAAAACAAAAAAATCTTTGGACTCATGCCACATCCTGAGCGTGCTTATGAAAAAGTTCTGGGTAATGATCTAGGTTTAAAAATGCTTAAAGGCTTTTTATTTTGAAAATTTTATTAACTTTAATTTTTAGTGTTGTTGTATTGTTTGGCAGAGGTGAAATTTCTGTATTTAGCGGCCAAGATGAAAATATGCAAAAAGAATTACAAAAATTACCCCAAGAAGAACAAAAAATTTATCAAAATATTCCGCCAAGCGATGAAAATAATGACTTTGAAAGCAATGTAGATGATCCTTTTATAGCTAAAGGGAGTTTGGTTCTTACAAATGATGAATATCCAAGTAGGGTATATGTTGGAGAAGTTTTTCCTATTACGATCTATGCTCGCACTACGGAAAATACAAAATTTGATTTTAACATAAGCGTAGAAAAAACTAATTTATCTTTTTTAAATCCAGATGCAAAATGGGAATTTATCAATAACGAATATAAAACAACTTTATGGTTTGAAGCTAAAAATTCAAATGCTAGTTTGAGTAAAATTTCTATCAAACTTCTTAGAAATAATGAAGCTTTTCAAGAGGCTGATATCAATCTGAATCCTATCAAATTTGAAAATACTTTATCCAATAAAGATTTTTCACACCTTGTGGCAAGTTCTTTGGAAATTAAAAAAGTTAAAGCGAGTTATTTTGATGATGCTAATATCATTATGATGGTAGAACTAAACGCAACCAATACAAATCTTAAAAGCTTTTTTATAGAAGGAATTCAAAAGCAAGGCATTGAAAATTTAAAAGGGGATTTTAATGCTTCTAGTGCTTTTTATTATGCTATTTTGCCATTAAGTAAAACAAATTTTGAATTTTCGTATTTCAATAAGGACAGTAAAAAGCTTGAAAATATAAATTTAAAACTAAAAATTAGTGACGATGAGATCAGCACTCAGAGTGATTTAAATCCTGTAAATAAAGACTTAAATATTTATAAACAATATACCTTATGGTTTTTAGCGGTTTTATTTGGAGCTTTATTTGTATGGAGAAAAAATTACATTATTCTGGCTTTGGCAGTTGTTTGTTTTGCGCTTAGTTTTCTTGTAGATACCAATACTCAAAATGCGATTATCAAGGCTGGTTCTAGGGCTAAAATTTTACCTACAGAGCCTTCAACTTATTTTTATACGGCAAATGCAGATGAAAAAGTAGAAGTTTTAGGCAAAAGACAAAATTATATTAAAGTACTGTTTTCTGATGGAAAAATAGGTTGGGTTAATAAAGATGATTTACAAAAAAATTAAAGCTCTTTATTTTTGGATTTTTTTTGTTTTAAGCGTTGCTTTGGTGGTTTTTTGTTTTTACTTTACAAAATCTCAAAACACACTTTGGAAAATCCGCAAAATTTGGGCTAAATTTCAAAGATATACCATCTCTTATAAACAAGAAATCATTGGTACTTTTAATCCACAAGCTCAGATGATTTTAATGAATCATCAAAGTGCTTTAGATATCATTGCTTTAGAAGAATTATATCCTAAAAATTTATGCTGGATTGCCAAAAAAGAATTAGGAGAAATTCCTATTTTCAAAGTCGCTATGAAAAAACCAAAACTTCTTTGTATAGATAGAAAAAATCCGCGTGATTTGGTACGAGTTTTAAAAGAAGCAAAAGAAAGAATTAGCGAAGATAGGGTTTTGGCTATTTTTCCAGAAGGAACTAGATCTAAGAATGAAAAAATGCTTAAATTTCAAAGTGGAGCAAAAATTTTAAGTGAAAAATTAAATCTTAAAGTTCAGCCTATTTTAATTGTGGATTCTGCAAAAATTTTAGACACAAAAAGTTTTAGTGCAAGCAGTGGAGTACTTAAAATCATTTGTATGGATTTAGTCGATACAAATGATGACAAATGGCTTGAAAACACTAGAAAAAAAATGCAAGAATTGCTCGAGCAAGAAAGAGCTAAGCTTTGCTAAATACCCTTTTAGTTGTTGGTTTTGGGGGATTTATAGGAGCAATATTAAGAATGCTTTCTATAAATTTAGTGAATAAATTTTTTCCTTATTCTATCAACCTTGGAACTCTTTTTGTTAATGTTTTGGGTTCTTTTATCATAGGACTTTTGTTTTCTTATGTACAAAATAAAGGTTTATCTCCTTTACTTAAAAGCTTTATAGGTACAGGTTTTTTAGGAGCTTTTACAACTTTTTCTACTTTTTCTTATCAAAATTTACTTCTTTTGCAAAGTGGAAATTATCTTCATTTTGCGTTAAATATTATCTTAAATGTCTTTCTTTGCTTATTTGCCGCATGGCTTGGTTTTATAATTTTCAAATAAATCTTTAAATTTACTTTAGAATTTGTATTTTTTGCTAAAATACCACTTTAAAAAATTACAAAGGAGATTAAAATGCAATTTCAAACCGAAGTAAATCAGCTTTTACAGCTTATGATACACTCTTTATATTCTAATAAAGAAATTTTTTTAAGAGAACTTATTTCAAACGCAAGCGACGCTTTAGATAAGCTTAATTTTTTGAGTGTAAGTGATGATAAATATAAAAGCTTAAAATTCGAACCTAAAATTGAAATCAAAATTGACAAAGATAAAAAAACTTTAAGCATTAGTGATAATGGTATAGGTATGGATAAAGATGATCTTATCAACAACCTTGGAACCATAGCAAAAAGCGGTACTAAAAGCTTTTTAGAAAATTTGAGCGGTGATGCTAAAAAAGATTCTCAACTCATAGGACAATTCGGAGTAGGTTTTTATTCTGCTTTTATGGTGGCTAGTAAAATCGAAGTTTTAAGTAAAAAAGCTTTAGATGATAAAGCTTATCTTTGGAGTTCTGATGCAAATGGTTATGAGATTGATGACGCAAACAAAGAAGAACAAGGAACAAGCATTACTTTATATTTAAAAGATGATGAGTTTGCTAATACTTATAAAATCGAAAGCATTATTGAAAAATATTCTAATCATATTCAATTTCCAATTTTCATGGAAAAAGAAGAATTTACTCCTGCTAAAGAAGGCGAAGAAGAAGGGAAAACTGAACTTAAAATTTCTCAAATCAATAAAGCCAATGCTTTATGGAGAATGCAAAAATCAAGCCTTAAAGCAGAAGATTATGAAAGATTTTATGAGCAAAATTTTCATGATTCAAACAAACCTTTACTTTATCTTCACACTAAAAGCGAAGGAAAATTAGAATACAATTCTTTATTTTTCATACCACAAAATGCACCTTTTGATTTATTCCGTGTGGATTATCAAAGTGGCTTAAAACTTTATGTAAAACGCGTATTTATCAGTGATGACGATAAAGAACTTTTACCAACTTATTTGCGTTTTGTGCGTGGGATTATCGATGTAGAAGATTTGCCGCTTAATGTAAGCCGTGAAATTTTACAAGAAAATCAAATTTTAAAAGGTGTTAAAGAAGCTAGCGTTAAAAAGATTTTAGGTGAACTTGAAAAACTAAAAAACAATGATAAAGAAAAATACTTATCTTTCTTTAAAACCTTTGGCAAGGTATTAAAAGAAGGACTTTATGGTTTTGGTGGAGAAAAAGACGGTCTTTTAAAACTCATGCTTTATAAAAGCACTAAAGGTGAAAATTTACGCTCTTTAGAGGAGTATAAAAATGACCTTCAAGGCGAACAAAAGGAAATTTTTTATATAGCAGGAAATAATGAAAGTTTATTAAGAACCTCTCCTTTGCTTGAAGAGTATAAACAAAAAAATATAGAAGTTTTACTCATGGACGATGAGATTGATTCTTTAGTAACTCCTATGCTAGAATTTGAAGGTTTGAAATTTGTAGCCATCAATCAAGTAGAAGATAAAAATGAACTAAGTGATGAAGAAAAAAATACTTTTGCTCCACTTGTAGCTAAATTTAAAGAACTTCTAAAAGATCAAGTTGAAGATGTAAGACTAACCAGTCGTTTAAAAGATAGCCCAAGTTGTATAGTTTATGATAAAAATAAACCTGATTTTGCTATGCAGCAACTCTTAAAACAAATGGGTCAAGAGCAAAATTTCAAACCTATTTTAGAAATCAATCCAAAACACGCTATTTTTACAGGTCTTAAAAACAACGAAACTTTTAGCGCAGATATAGCAACCCTAGTTTTAAATATGGCAAAACTAAGCGAAGGTATGGGCGTGGATAATCCTGCTGAATTTAATGCAAGCCTTACAAAAATCATCAACAAGGCTTTTTCATGATAGAGAATATCCCTGCAAGTCTTTGGACAAAGCAAGATTTAAACGCATATCAAATTTTTGATGTGCGCACTCCTTTAGAATGGGAAGAAGGTATTTTACCTAATGCGCAATGTGTGGCTTTATATGATAATAAAGGGCTTTTAAATGCTAAATTTTTAGATGAATTTCAAAGTAAAAGAGATGAAAATAAAAAACTTGCTTTTATTTGTCGTAGTGGTCATAGAAGCATGGTTGCAGCTGAATTTATAGCCGAAAAATTGGGACTTGAAAGCATTAATTTAGATGGCGGCATGCTAGCCCTTAAGGGTTATTAATGCTAGGAATTTATTTACTCATAGCAGCTTTGTCTTTTTTAGCTCTTTATTTTGCTGTTAAAAAGCTTACTTTAAATATAGATGAGCGAACTCTTTTAGAGCCTATTAAAATGGATATTTATCCGAAATTTTGTGATTTAATCGATGAAAAAATCAGAGAATTTAAAGAAAATATCCAAAATACTAATTTAGCATTAAAAATTTCTTATCAAAAAGATGAATTTTTAGAAAAACTTGGGGATTTAAGCAGGGAGCTGACTTTCATACAAACCATGAATTTGAGTAATAAAAACGATAGTATTTGGCAAAACGAACTTTTTTCTTTTTTAAAAGAATTAGAAAATTTATTGCTTGAGTATCTAGAAAAAGGGGAAGAAGAAGCTGAAAATTTAAGAGAATTTCTGATGAATGAATTTGAAAAACTAAAAGGTTAGGCATTGCAAGAGGAAAGAAATTCTTTAAAATATTTTAAATTTATTTCATGGAGCATTTTTACTTTAGTTCTGATTTTTATTTTAATTCGTTATGATGGGCTTGCCAATCTTTTAGCAGGAGTGGCAATACTTCTTATTGGAATGACTAATTTAGGTATAGGTTTTAAAGCTTTTAGTGGTGGTTTGCTTGAAAAAATTTTAGCAAAGTCAACTGATACAAAGATAAAAAGTATACTTTTTGGTACTTTAAGTACTTTAATTATGCAATCTTCAACTTTAGTTTCTATTATTACGATTTCTTTTTTGAGTGCAGGGCTTATTTCTTTAGGTGCGGGCATAGGGATTATTTTTGGAGCAAATTTAGGAAATACGGCAAGTTCTTGGCTGATTGTTGGTTTGACAAATATTAAAATTTCAATGTTAGCTATCCCACTTTTGATTATTGGAGTATTATTTTTCTTTCAAAAAGATAGTGTTTTAAAGGGTTTGGGTAATATTTTTATTGGTATAGGATTTTTCTTTTTGGGTGTGGATTATATTAAAAGTGGTTTTGAAAATTTTAAACATATAATTGATCTTTCTCGCTTTGATTTTGCTGGTTTTAAAGGAGTTTTTGTTTTTTTAGGATTGGGTGCTTTGCTTACAGGAGTTATACAATCAAGCACAGCTACAATGGCTATTATTGTTGCTGCTTTACTTGCTGGACAAATCAGTTTGGAAAATTCCTTAGCAGCAACTTTAGGTACTAGTGTTGGAGGGGTTGTAACGGCTGCTTTAGCTTCTTTAAGTACCAATATTGAAGGAAAGAAATTAGCGTTTGCAAATTGTATTTTTAATTTTGGTATAGCTTTTTTAATAGTGCTTATTTTTCCTTATTTTATACATTTTCTTAATTTTTTATCCATTGTATTAAACATAGAAGATATAGCTTTGAAAGTAGCATTATTTCACACTTTGTTCAATTTAATTGGTGTTGTGCTTTTTTCATTCTTTACTCCTCAAATTGTTCTTTTTTTAAATAAGTTGGTAAAAGCTCCTAAAGATAAGAATAAAGACAAACCTTTATATCTTGATAGTAGTTTGGTTAAGTTTAGCGACACAGCCATCGAAGCTTTAAGGAAAGAAAGCGAGCATCTTTATAACAATACCTATGCAATTGTTGCTCATGCTATAGGTTTTAGTCGTAAAGATATACAAAGTGATAAAAGTTTTAAAGAAATTTTAGAAAATAAAAGGTGGTTTAGTAAAAATGTGGATTTGGACTATTTGTATCAAACTAGGATAAAGGTTCTTTTTGAAGCTATTATTGATTTTTCAACTAAAGCACAAGTTTATATTAACGATGAAGCAAAGAATCATAAAATTTTTACCTTTAAGATGGCAGCTAAAAATTTAGCCGAAACAACTAAAAATTTAAAAATTATCCAAGCAAATATTAAGAAATATTCTAGTTCTTCTAATGAATTTTTGGCTTTAGAGTATAATAAAATTAGATCGAATTTAGGAGAGCTTTTAAGAAGTATCGAAGAGCTTAGAGTGGTTGAAGATCGTGAAAAGCTTTATTTGATTATTAAAAATCTTCAAAAAGGAAAAGAAATTTTAAAAGAAATCGATACTTTAACCTTGAGCAATGTTGAACATCTTATTTCGGTAAGAAAAATCACAACAGCTGAAGGAATTTCAATACTTAATGATACAACTTTTGCTGCTAAGATTGCTGAAGAACTTATAGGTGCTGTTGAGGTGATATTTTCTAAAGATATATCAAACTAGTTGTTTGTGCTAGTTTGGTTATTGTCTTGTATAGGCGTTAGAAATTCTTCATTGATTAAAATATCAACAACATCTTTAAACATAGGCAAAGCGCTTTGTGCAGCATAATAACTATAAGGTTTAGTAGGATGTCTTACGAGAACTCCTATGGTATAGGCGTGATTTAAATCATTTGCAAAACCAAAAAAGGATGCATTGTAGCGATTTGAGGTGTAACCTTGTCTTTCGGCTATTCTTGCCGTTCCTGTTTTACCTCCTGCAATAATACCTTGTGTAATTGCTTTTTTTCCTGTTCCTTTTTCTATAACATTTATAAGAACATTTTGCATCGTTTTAGCAGCTTCGCTAGAAAGAATTTTTTCTTTTTTTACATCATTATCAAGATTTGTAAAGCGTCCATTTTGATAGAATTTTTCAGCTAAACGCGGTGTGATATAAAACCCATCATTGTTGAAAACATTATAAGCCGCAAGGAGTTGTATAAAGGTTGTTTTAAGTCCATAACCATAACTTAAAACAGATTTTTCTATATCTCTTAAGCGCTTAGGATTTGGAATTTCTCCTTTTTGTTCATAGGGTAGGTCAATACCACTTTTTTCGCCAAATTTAAATATTTTAAGTCCTGATACGATTTCTATATTGTTAAGTCTTTTAGCAATTTGTATCATGCCTATATTTGAAGAATATCTTATAACTTCCTCCATAGTCATTTTGTCCATTTTGTGATCGTCTTTGATGGTGAAACGTCCTAGCTTATAAGAACCGCCATAAGTATTAATTACTTCATCCATTTTTATTTTACCAAGTCTTAAGGCTGTTGTAAAGATAAAAGGTTTGATAACAGAACCTGCTTCATAGCCGTATTCTATAGCGCTTGCATTAAGAACTGATAGATCTTTTCCACGATTTTGCGGGTCATAGCGCCTTGAGCTTGCTAAAGCTAAAATTCTTCCTGTTTTGCTTTCCATTACCCCAACGATGATTTCATTGGCTTTTAAATCCTCATTTCTTTGATCTATGGCTTTTTCTATGCTTTTTTGTAGTTTTAAAGAAAGATTTAAATATAAATCACAACCATTGATCTTTTTTTGTTGTAGTGAATTTAGATTTAAAATAATATTTCCACCTATATCTTTAAGTCCTTGAATTTTTTCATTTTGAACAGGACTTAGACATTCATCGTAGTATTTTTCTAAACCTTTAACTCCTATATTTTTTAAAATTCCACTTTCTGGATCTAATATCATTTTAGTATAACCGATAATAGGAGTAAAAGAATCTTTTGACATGTAAATTCTATCTTCTTCATGTTCGATGATATTTAATCCTCTTGTTTCAACTCTTCCAGAATTATTTGTAAAAGCTTTGAAAAAGCCTTGTATATAAAGTTTTTTAGCAAGGTCTTTAAGGTAGCTTGCTTGCTTGGAATCTAAGTTTTGTAAAAGAACAAAATTATAAGAGCGTTTTTTTTGATTTTGCATTCTTTTTTTAATATCTGCTATTTGATCGTTACTTATCCCACTATAAATTTGAAAAAGCTTTAAAAATAGATCAAATTTATCTTTGTTGATACTTCTAAGATCAATTTCAGCGCGATAAATTTGTTTAGAACTTGTGATAGTAAAATTATCTTTAGTTATAATCGATCCTCTTAGAGCAAGAGCATATTGATCTTTTTCAGTGTTAGGTATATGACGTTTTGATGTAAGAAAAAAAGTAGAGCTGATAAAAATAATCATAAACAAAAGTGCCATGCAGTAGGCAAAGGCAACTTTTGAAACCCTATTTTTTTTATATTCTTGCATTAGGGTTTAAATTTGAGTTCTTGTGATTTCTTTATAAGCACTGATCGCTTTATTTCTTACTTCTAGCATAAATTTCATACTGCTTTCAGCTTTAGTGATAGCTATAGCTGCTTGATGTAAATCTTTTACTTGTCCTGTGGCAATGTCTGTCATTGCAGCTTCTCCACTTTCTTGTGCTTTATTTAAATCATCGATTTCATTTTTAAGCATCTTGGCAAATTCATCACCAATTCCTGTGGAATTTTGACTTTTGTTGGTATTTGAAATATTATTATTTAATCTTAAATCATTAATATTGTTCATTTTTTATTATCCTCTTAATAAATCAATCGCACTTTGAGCTATAGTTTTTGCACTTGTAAAAGCACTTACATTGGCTTGATAAGCTCTTGTAGCTTCAATCAAATCTGCCATTTCAATAACAGGATTTACATTTGGATACGCTACATAACCTTCAGCATTTGCATCAGGATGGCTCGGATCATACTTCATGCGAAAATCTTTGTCATCTCTGACCACTTTATCCACTACAACACTTTGAATAGCAGGTTTAGCTTCTTCTGGCGAACTTGGATCATTTAAAGGATTTTCATATTTTAAAAAATTATTATCTTTGTTAATTTGCTCATTTAAAAGCTTATCAAAATCTGTTGCTTTAAAGATCACTTCGCGTCTTCTATAAGGCCCACCCTCAGCTGTTCTTGTAGTGTTTGCATTAGCTATATTAGAGCTAATAACATTCATTCTAAAACGTTGAGCACTTAAACCATAACCACTAATATCAAAATCACTTAAGTATGCCATAATTTACCTTTAACTTAATTTAGAGCTTGCGTCAAGTATAGAACTAAAGATATTGCTTTGTCTTCTTAAAACTCCATCAAGAGCTGTTATCATAACTGTATTTTTGCTCATTTCTGTGGTTTCTACATCTAGATCAACAGTATTTGCATCATTTCTTGCTAAATGTCCGTCTCTTAAGTAAATAGTAGATTTACTAGGATCTGGAAATTTCCAAGGTTTTTGATGTCCTTCTTCAGTTACGGCTAATTGCAATTCTTTATTATCATTTTTTTTAAAAATTTCATTTGCACGATTTACCAAAGCTGTTTCAAATTCAATATCTCTTGCTTTATAAAAAGGAGTATCAACATTTGCAAGATTGGCATTGATGAGTTGATTTCTTAGATTTCTACCCGCTAAAGCACCAGTGACTAGTTCTTTTGACTTAAATGGGTTAATCATTTTTTATCCTTTTTATAATTTTTAATATTAGCAAGCAAATACTGTTCCAATTTAATTATTTTGTATAAAAATATCAAAATTATTTTCCTTTTTGTAAATTTATAGCTTTATTGTGATCATCTATATTTGTGTTAAAAATATGAACTCCAGTATTTTTATCACGCACAAAATATAAATAATCTGTTTTTAAAGGAAAAATAGCTGCACGAATAGCAGCTAAAGAAACATTACAAACCGCTTCTTTAGGCAATCCCGTAAATTTATAGGTATTATAAGAGCTATTATCTTGTCTTATTCTTTGTGGGGTAACTTTTACATGGGAGTAAATTCCATAATTTAAAGTTCCATCCATTTGAAGCTTCATACCTTTTTTAAGTCGATTGTAAATTACGCTTGCAACTATAGGCATTTCATTTTCATTGGCAGCTTCTTTTTGTATTACAGAAGCGATGATGATATATTGGTGCCATTTTTTTGGATTATAATCCCCAAAAATTTTCTCAGAAGTTTTTTTATTGGAAATTTCAGCATGATTTAAAAGCATTTGAATGAGTAGATTTTCTGTAATGCCTTTTGGGATTTTATAAGTTTCTGGTAAAAAAACTCCTTCATCATAAGGAGCTTGAGCTTGAAATTCTTTTAAAAGTATATCTTTATCAAGTCCAAGTTGTTTGGCTGCTTGTTCTAAAAAGATTACACTTGTTTCCCCTGGGATAAGAGTAATGGTTTGAAGTGCTGCTTTAGCAATAGTGAGTTTATGTAGAAATTCAGCTCTATTTAAATCTTTTGTACCTATGTTGATCCAGCCTGATTGAGGGTGTCCTAAAAAAAATAAAATATATTTATCAATACTACTCATCTGATATTTATTTTGCTTTAAATATGTTATAATTTGAGAAATTGAACCTTGGGGAATAAATACCACAGAATTGCTTTTTAAAGGCTGAGTTAGATAATAAAAAATCCCCAAAATAAATATCAAAAAGAAGTTGCGTATGAAAAAGAAAATTTTATATATTGTTGTATTTTTTGTTGTGCTTATATTAGCTTTGTTTATAGTGCTTAAAAATGGGATTGTCATCTCTAGTATCCAATTTGATTTTTTAAAATTAGAACAATTATATATTAAATTAGATAAAAAATTAATTGTACGAGCAAAAAATATCACTATAAATGAGACTCAAAATTCCGAAATTTCATCACAAACTCACTCTTCTGATAATGCTTCAACAGAGATTTTAAAAATAACAAAAAATTTAAAATATCTATATACTTTTGTTGAAGAGATTGATATACAAAATTTAAATATAAAAGATAATCATGTGCGTATTTTATTTAAAGATAATGAATTTTTTATAGATAATGATTTATTGTTTTTAAAATTAACATTACAGCGTCAAAATAAAGAACTTATAGCTGGTATTAAAAAACTTTTATTAAAAGATTATGATTTAAATATTGATGGAAATTTAAGTATCAATACTAAGAGCGAGTTTTATTATTTTCAAGGTAGAGCAACTGGAGAATTGCTTGACTTTAACGCAAGTATCTCTTACAAAGATAAAAATTTAGCTTATAAAATAGAAGATTTAAATATTAGAAATATTACGGAAATTTTTAAAAGAGTTAATAAAAGAATAGAACTTCCACAGAGTTTAAATCTTTGGATGGCATATAGGGCTAAGGGAGAATTTTATCATTTAGATTATTTGCAGGGCTTTATAGATTTTACTAAAAATAATTATTATTTAGACAATATTAGCGCATCAGGTTATGTTAATAATGTCAAAGTTCGTTTGGATGATAAAATGAATGCTATTGAAATTCCAAAACTCGATTTAAATTTAAACAAACAAAAGCTTGATTTTGTCTTTAATAAAGCTTTCTATAATGGTGCTGATTTAAGTTCTAGTAAGGTTTATCTATATGATTTATTTGATGAAAAAAAAGCTGGGATTTATTTGCGTATTAAGTCTAATAATCTAAAATTTGACGAAAAACTTGCTAAAGCTTTGGAAGATTATCATTTTTCATTACCTTTTTATCAAAAAAGCGGAAAAATTAAAAGTGATTTAGAGCTTAAAATTGATTTTCATGATAAGGGTGAAATTTTTTATAGTGGTATTTTAGCTTTAGAGAATGCTAGTATTTCTTTGGCTGATTTTAATATTGCAAAAGCATTTGTCAAATTAAATCAAAATAATTTAAATATAGAAAATGCTAGTGTTGAAAATGGCTTTTTAAAAGCTGATTTTAATGCTAAATTTGACTTGCAAAAACAGCAAGGAAATTTCAATACTCAGATTTCAAGGCTTTATTTTGACAATGGGGAGCTTTTAGATTTAAAAAATCAAAATGTAGAAGTAAAATTAGATTATTCGCAAAATGTTAACATTAGCATTCCTCAGTGGAATTTGATTTTAAATTTTAAAGATGGACTTGAGGCTAATCTTAGTAATCCTAAGATTTTATTTTCATTTTCTCCATTGCTTAAAAAGTTTGGGTTTATCGATGCTAAAAATGTTTATTATAAAACTTTAAATTTCGAAGATTTTAATGCAAGCGTTAATGATGCTTATTTTAAAAATAATTTACTTATCAACGGTCAAACTCCTTATGAAAATGATAGCTTTGATATTGTAAAAAATAAAGGCATTATAGAAATTCATACTCAAAGTGATACAGCAAGTGCTAAAATAAGTTCTGATAATAAAGAAATTCATTTGAAAAATTTAAGTTATATTTATAGAAAAGATTCCAACTCTTCAAATTCAACATTTGATATTTCTACTAATACCCAAAATATTAGTTTTGGTGGAGCAAATGTAGCTTTAATTTTGCCAGATTCTAATAAAACTTTGGCTTTTGATAGGGTAGAGGCTGATTTAAAAGGCAATGCTTTGGATCTTAAAGGTTCTAGAGGAAATGCAAAATTTGATCTTTATTATTCTTCTAATGATTTAAATTTAAACGTTAGCAATATTGATGATAATTATTTAAATGAGTTTTTACAAAAACAAGCTGTTCAAGATGGAGTGTTTAACTTAAGTATAAAAGGAAGTGGATTGGAGTATTTTGACGGACAGATCGATTTTAAAAACACTTATGTGAAGGATTTAAAAGGTGTAAATCAGCTTATTTCCTTTATTGATACTGTACCAAGTTTATTGATGTTTAAATCTCCAACTTTTAATCAAAAAGGTTTAAGCTTGCATGATGGAAAGATTATTTTTAATAGGAAAAAAGATCTTTTAAGTGTTTCAGCTATTAATTTAAATGGCGATAGTGTAGATATATATGGTTTAGGATCAGCAAATTTAAGATTAAATACAGTGGATTTTAGTTTAGAGCTTAAAACTTTAAAATCAGCTTCAGAAGCTATATCCAAGGTTCCAATTTTAAATTATGTAATTTTAGGTAAAAATCAAGAAATTAGCACAAACTTAAAAATAGATGGAAGTATAGATGATCCTAAATTTCATACCGAAATTTTAACAGATACTCTAAAAACCCCTTTTAATCTTATTAAAAATATCATACAACTTCCTGCTAATTTACTTAATTAAAAATATTTAAAGTTTGTTTGAAAACTAAAACAAACTTTAAACTTACTCTTGCATTTTTTTTTATTTGTAATATACTTAAAAATGAAAATAAAAATAAGTATTTTAAAGGACTAAAAATGCAAATTACTTATACCTTAACAGATGAGTCTCCAGCTCTTGCGACTTATTCGTTTTTGCCTATAGTGAAAGCTTTTTTAAGTAGGGCACATATAGGAGTAAAAACCTCGGATATTTCTTTATCTGGAAGGATTTTAGCTACTTTTAGTGAGTATTTAAAAGAGGAACAAAGATGTGAAGATGCTTTAGAGCTTTTAGGCGAGCTTGTCAAAAGATCGGATGCAAATCTTATTAAAACCCCAAATATTTCAGCTTCTATTCCTCAGCTTAAGGCGGCGATTAAAGAATTGCAAGATAAGGGTTACATGTTACCAAATTACCCAGATGAGCCAAAAAATGATGAAGAATTGCAAATTAAAACAAAATATCAAAAAGTTTTAGGTTCAGCGGTTAATCCTGTATTAAGACAAGGAAATTCAGATCGTCGTTCAACAAAAGCGGTAAAAGACTATGCAAAAAACAATCCTTATCGTGTGGTTGAGTTTAATCCAAACTCAAAAACTCGTGTTTCTTACATGAAAGAAGGGGATTTTTTCTCTAATGAAAAAGCGGTTTTAATCGATCAAGATTGTGTGGCTAATATAGAATTTACAAGCGTTGATGGTAAAAATGAAATTTTAAAAGAGGGCTTAAAACTTGAAAAAAATGAAATTTTAGACGCTACTTTTATGGATGTGCAAAAACTTCAGGAATTTTATGCAAAAGAAATTAAAGCAAGCAAAGATGATGATGTGCTTTTTTCTTTGCATTTAAAAGCTACAATGATGAAAGTAAGTGATCCTATACTTTTTGGCTATGCGGTAAAAGTATTTTTTAAAGAATTATTTATCGAATTTCAAGATGAATTTGAAAAATTAGGTATTAATCCAAATAATGGTTTAAGTGAGCTTTTAAGTAAGATCGAAAATTCAAGCAAAAAAGATGAAATTTTACAAAAATACAATGAAATTTTAGCTAAATCTGCAGATATTTCTATGGTAAATTCAGATAAAGGTATTACAAATCTTCATGTTCCAAGCGATGTTATTGTTGATGCTTCTATGCCTGCAATGCTTAAAAATGGCGCAAGATTGTGGGATAAGGAAGGTAAGGAAAAGGACACAAATGCCGTAATTCCTGATCAAACTTACGCAACTATTTATGAGGCGGTTATTGAAGATTTGCATAAAAATGGTACTTTAAATCCTTCAAAACTTGGCAGTGTATCTAATGTAGGTTTAATGGCTAAAAAGGCTCAAGAATATGGCTCGCACGATAAAACCTTTGTGGCTAAAGAAGAAGGAGCTTTTAAAATAGTTTCTAACGGTAAAGTTTTATTAGAACATAAGGTTAGAAAAGGTGATATTTATAGAGTTAATCAGGCTAAATTTGATGCGGTGCTAAATTGGATTGATTTAGGTATAGAAAGATCAGAACTTAGTGGAGTCGAAGCTATTTTTTGGTTAGATAGCAAAAGAGCTAGTAATAAAATCATGATAACTTTGGTACAAAATCGTTTAAAAGAAAAGGGTAGAAATATAGCCATTTTAGCTCCAAAAGAAGCTTGTTTAAGAAGTTTAGAGTTAATCCGAGAAGGTAAAGATGTTATTTCTATCACGGGTAATGTTTTAAGGGATTATTTAACCGATCTTTTTCCTATTTTAGAGCTTGGAACAAGTGCAAAAATGCTTTCTGTTGTGCCTATGTTAAAGGGTGGAGCTATGTTTGAAACAGGAGCAGGGGGTTCAGCACCTAAACAAGTAGAACAATTAGTCGAAGAAAATCATCTGCGTTGGGATAGTTTGGGTGAATTTTTGGCTTTGCAAGCAAGTTTGGAATTTTATGCAAATAAGTGTAGTCATCATAAAGCTAAGGTTTTAGCAGAATGTCTTGATGAGGCTATAGGCGAATGGCTTGAAAATAATAAAGCTCCATCAAGAAAAGTTAAAGAAGATGACAATAGAACAAGTCATTTTTACTTAGCAATGTATTTTGCAAATCATTTAGCAAGACAAGCAAGTGATATGGAGCTTCAAAGCTTTTTTAAAGATATTGCCCTAGAGCTTTCTTCTAATGAAGAAAAAATCAGAGCCGAATTTAATGATGCACAAGGTGTGAAAGTGGATTTGGGTGGATATTATAAATTTGATGATGAAAAAGCAAATAAAATCATGCGTCCAAGTGCAACTTTTAACGCTATTTTAGAAAAAATAGGACAAAGATGAAAATTACTGTTATAGGGGCTGGTAATGTGGGCTCAAGCGTAGCTTATGCTTTGATTTTAAGAGAAATAGCAAATGAAATTGTTTTAGTAGATATCAATGAGGATTTACTTTATGCAAAAGAACTAGAACTTACTCAAAGCATAGCTGCTTTAAATTTAAATATAGATTTACTTTGCACTAAAGATTATACTCATACCAAAAATTCAGATATAGTGCTTTTTAGTGCAGGTTTTGCTAGAAAAGATGGGCAAAGTAGAGAAGAATTGCTTCAGTTGAATACAAGCATTATGCTTGATTGCGCTAAAAAAATTAAAGATTTTACAGAAGATCCGCTTTTTATTATTTTAACTAATCCTGTGGATTTTCTACTTAATACTCTTTATGAAAGCGGAATTTTTTCATCAAAGAAAATTATAGCCATGGCGGGAGTTTTAGACAATGCAAGATTTAAGTATGAGCTTGCCAAAAAACTTAATGTCAAAATGTCAAGCGTGGATACAAGACTTATTGGTTTTCATAATGATGATATGGTTTTGGTAAAATCTTACGCAAGTGTTAAAAATAAAAATATAAGCGAATTTTTAAATGAAGAAGAATTTGATGATTTGGAAAATGAAGTTAAAACAGGTGGAGCTAAAGTAATTAAACATCTTAAAACTTCAGCTTATTTAGCCCCTGCTAGTGCTTGCATAAGAATGCTTGAGTCCATAAGAAGTGGCGAGTTTTTACCTATGAGTGTGATTTTACATGGAGAATTTGGAGTGCAAAACAAAGCCTTGGGAGTTATGGCAAGATTAGGACTTGAAGGTGTGATTGAAATCATGAGATTAGATCTTAGTTTGCAAGAAAAAGACAAATTAGAAAAATCTTTAATCAAATATCAATATAAAGGAGAATAAATGAACATACATGAGTATCAAGCAAAAGCAATTTTTGCAGACAATGGCATCCCTACCTTAAAGGGAAAAGTTGCATTTAGCGTAGATGAAGCTGTGGCTAATGCTAAAGAATTAGGCGGTAGTGTTTGGGCAGTTAAAGCTCAAATTCACGCAGGAGGCCGTGGTCTTGGTGGTGGTGTTAAAATCGCTAAGAATTTAGATGAGGTAAAAGATTACGCAAGTAAAATTTTAGGAATGAATTTAGTAACTCATCAAACAGGACCTGAAGGTAAGCTTGTACAAAAACTTTATATAGAAAGTGGTGCTAATATAGTAAAAGAGTATTATTTGGCTATTTTATTTAATAGAATGGCAGAGCAAATTACCATTATCGCTTCAAGTGAAGGAGGGATGGATATAGAAAAAGTAGCCAAAGAAAGCCCTGAAAAAATTGCAAAAGTAGGTATTGATCCACAAATTGGATTTAAAATGTTTCATGGACTTGAAGTAGCGAGAGTTTTAGGACTTGATAAAGATGAAGGCAAAAAACTCATTTCTATGATAGCTAAACTTTATAAGCTTTACATGGATAAAGATATGAATATGCTTGAAATCAATCCTTTAATTAAAACTGCAGAAGGAGATTTTTATGCTCTTGATGCAAAATGCAGTTTTGATGATAGTGCACTTTATCGTCATCCTGAAATTGCTGAACTTAGAGATATTACCGAAGAAAATCCTGCTGAAAGAGAAGCGGCTGAATTTGGCTTAAGCTATGTGAAATTAGATGGAGATGTAGCTTGTATGGTAAATGGCGCGGGTCTAGCAATGGCAACTATGGATATTATTAATTATAGTGGTGCAAAACCTGCAAATTTCTTAGATGTAGGTGGGGGAGCTTCTCCTGAAACTGTTGCAAAGGCTTTTGAAATTATTTTAAGAGATAAAAATGTAAAAGTTATATTTATTAATATCTTTGGTGGCATTGTTCGTTGTGATAGGATAGCAAATGGAATTTTAGAAGCTACTAAGAATGTTGAGGTAAATATTCCAATTGTAGTGCGTCTTGATGGCACTAACGCAGCAGAAGCAAAGACAATTTTAGATAATTCAAATCTTAAAAATATCAAAGCAGCAACCAATCTTAAAAACGGTGCAGAGCTTGTAAAAAGTTTAGTAGGATAAGGATAGAAAATGAGTATATTGGTTAATAAAAATACAAAAGTAATAGTTCAAGGTTTTACGGGTAAAGAAGCAACTTTTCACGCTGAGCAATGCATGGCTTATGGTACAAATATAGTTGGAGGTGTCACCCCTCATAAAGGCGGACAAACTCATTTAGGTAAACCAGTTTTTGATACCGTTGCAGATGCGGTTAAAGCAACAAAGGCTGACGTGAGCTTGATCTTTGTACCTGCTTTTGCTGTGGGTGATAGCGTGATTGAAGCAGCCGATGCGGGTATTAAGCTTGCAGTTGTAATCACAGAGCATACACCTGTAAAGGATATGATGTTTGCTAAGCAATATGCTAATAAAAAGGGTATGAAAATCATTGGACCAAATTGTCCAGGTATTATCACTTCTGAAGAATGCAAATTAGGAATTATGCCAGGTTTTATTTTTAAAAAAGGTTGCGTGGGGCTTATTTCAAAAAGTGGAACTTTAACTTATGAAGCTGCTAATCAGGTAGTTCAAGGTGGTTATGGAATTTCTACTGCAGTAGGAATTGGCGGTGATCCTATCATAGGTCTTGCTTATAAAGAACTTTTAAGTGAATTCCAAAAAGATGATGAAACTAAAGCTATTGTAATGATAGGTGAAATTGGTGGTAGTTTGGAAGTGGAAGCGGCTAAATTTATTAAAGAAAATATTAGCAAACCTGTGGTAGCATTCATTGCAGGTGCAACTGCTCCAAAAGGTAAAAGAATGGGGCATGCAGGTGCCATAGTAGGAAGTGCTGATGAAAGTGCTGTGGCTAAAAAAGAAGCTTTGAAAAGTTACGGAATTCATGTGGTGGATTCTCCGGCTTTAATTGGTGAAGAAATTCAAAAAATATTAGGTTGATAAAGGAAAAACATGAGTATGACAGCTCCAAAAGATACCCCTGTTTGGGTAGATGAGCATAGATGCAAAGCATGCAATATTTGTGTTAGCTATTGCCCCGCTGGGGTTTTAGCTATGCGCGATGATGTGCATGCGGTTTTAGGACAAATGATAGAGGTGGTACACCCTGAATCCTGTATAGGCTGTACTGAGTGTGAGACACATTGCCCTGATTTTGCTATTATGGTGGCAAAAAGAGATGAATTTAAATTTGCCAAACTTACTGCTGAGGCTAAAGATAGAGCTGTAGCCGTAAAAAATAACAAATACAAAAAATTAGCATAGGAAAAATAATGAGAGAAGTTATAGCAACAGGTAATGTTTTAATCGCCAAAGCTGCGATTGATTGTGGATGTAAATTTTTTGGAGGTTATCCTATTACTCCTAGTAGTGAGATAGCTCATGAATTAAGCCATATGCTTCCTGCAAATGATGGAACTTTTATACAAATGGAAGATGAAATTTCAGGTATTAGCGTGGCTATTGGTGCGGCAATGAGTGGAGTAAAATCCATGACTGCAAGTAGCGGTCCAGGAATTTCTTTAAAAGCGGAGCAAATAGGACTTGCATTTATTGCTGAAATTCCACTTGTGATTGTAAATGTTATGAGAGGTGGTCCTTCGACAGGTCTTCCAACTCGTGTAGCACAAGGAGATTTGTTTCAAGCTAAAGCACCAACTCATGGGGATTTTGCAAGCATTGCTATTGCTCCTGCAAGTCTTGAAGAAGCTTATATAGAAACCATTAGAGCGTTTAATTTAGCTGAAAAATATATGACTCCAGTATTTTTACTTATGGATGAAACTGTAGGGCACATGAATGGTAAAGCGGTTTTACCTGATTTAAAAGATATTAAAGTGTATAACCGTAAAAAATTTGAAGGAGACAAAAAGGATTATAAACCTTATGCAGCAGGAGAAAATGAGCCTGCAACTTTAAATCCTTTCTTTACAGGTTATCGTTATCATGTTACAGGACTTCATCATGGAGATATAGGTTTTCCAACTGAAGATGGAGTTATAGTGAAAAAAAATATGGAAAGACTCATAGGTAAAATAAAAAACAATCAAGAAGATATTTGTGCTTATGAAGAGTATATGCTTAATGATGCTGAATTTTTAATCATTGCTTATGGAAGCGTAAGTCGTTCAGCAAAAGAAGCTATACAAAGATTAAGAGAGCAAGGGATTAAAGTGGGACTTTTCCGTCCAATTACTCTTTATCCAGTGGCTGAGAAAAAAATCGCTGAAGTTGTAAGCAAATTTAAAAAAGTAATGGTAAGCGAGCTTAATATGGGACAATATCTTGAAGAGATTGAAAGAGTAACTTCGCGTCGCGATTTTATTAGCTTGCACCGTGCAAATGGTCGTCCTATCACTCCAAGTGAAATTATTGCTAAGGTAAAGGAGAATATATAAATGGCTTTTAATTATGATGAATATCTAAGAGTAGATAAAATGCCTACTCAGTGGTGCTGGGGATGTGGTGATGGCGTTGTTTTAAAATGTATTATCCGTGCAATAGAAAAACTCGGTTGGAATATGGATGATGTTTGTCTTGTTTCGGGTATAGGTTGTAGTGGTAGAATGAGTTCTTATGTAAATTGCAATACAGTTCATACAACTCATGGTAGGGCAATAGCCTATGCAACAGGTATTAAATTAGCCAATCCTAGTAAACATGTTATTGTAGTAAGTGGAGATGGGGATACTTTGGCAATTGGTGGAAATCATACCATACATGGTTGTCGTAGAAATATTGATTTAACCCACATTGTGATCAATAATTTTATCTATGGACTTACGAATTCACAAACAAGCCCAACCACTCCAAAAGGTTTTTATACAGTAACAGCTCAATTTGGAAATATTGACCCTAATTTTGATGCGTGTGAATTAACTAAAGCTGCAGGAGCTTCTTTTGTGGCAAGGGGTAATGTGATTGAAGCTAATAAGCTTGAAAATTTAATTTATAAGGCTCTAGCGCATAAGGGTTATAGTTTTGTAGATGTTTTTTCAAATTGTCATATCAATCTAGGTAGAAAAAATAAAATGGGCGAAGCTGTAGCTATGCTTGATTGGATTAAAAATCGCGTTGTGGATAAAGCTAAATTTGAAAGCATGGATTTTGAAGAAAGAAAAGATAAATTTCCAACAGGAATTTTACATGAAGATAATTCTCAGCCAGAATACTGCCACGCTTATGAAGAAGTACGTCGTGCAGCCAAAGAAAAAAGAATGGTGGATTTAGGAGCTTTAAAATGAAATATCAATTAAGATTTGGTGGTGAAGGCGGACAAGGTGTTATCACCGCAGGAGAAATTTTAGCAGAAGCAGCCATTAAAGAAGGTCGCCAAGCTTTTAAGGCTTCAACTTATACTTCACAAGTGCGTGGTGGCCCTACTAAGGTGGATATTATCATTGATGATAAAGAAATTTTATTTCCTTATGCTGTAGAAGGGGAGATAGACTTTATGCTTTCGACTGCAGATAAGGGCTATAAAGGTTTTCGTGGCGGTGTAAAAGAAGGAGGCATCATAGTTGTAGAGCCAAATTTGGTACATCCTGAAAGTGAAGATTATAAAAAATGGCAAATTTTTGAAATTCCTATTATTACCATAGCTAAAGATGAGGTAGGAAATGTGGCTACTCAATCAGTTGTAGCACTTGCAATTGCTGCTTATATGAGCAAATGTATAGATTTAGATGTTTTAAAGGAAACTATGCTTCATATGGTTCCTGCAAAAACTCGTGACGCAAATGCTAAAGCTTTTGATTTGGGTGTAAAATACGCCACTCAAGCAAAACCACATTCATAATAAATTCCGCACCATGCGGAATTTAACTTCTAAAATTTTACATATTGCAAATAAAATTTAAATTTTAATTATTTTAATTTAGCTACTTTTAACGATTAAAATTTTATAATCAAAAACTTATATTTTCAAGGAAAATTAATGGATTTTTTTGATGAATTGTTTAATAAAACTCCAAAAGAAAAATTTATAGAAATTATACAAAATGGAAATTTAGGAGCCTTAGAAAAAGTTTTTGAGGAATTTTTTGCTGATCATATTGCCATGGTAGAACTTTTAGAAAAACAAGGTTTAACAGAAATGGATGTAAAAAATTTCATATTAGAAAATGGTGATTTTATAGAAGAAAGGCAAAATGATATTTATATAGAATTAGGCGCAAAAATTTTAGGACACGAAGGCTAAAATTGTTTAAAATAAGCCCTTGTTTAATTTGTATTTTTTTTATTTTTAGCAATGTTTTAGCATCTGAACCAACTTTTGATTATACTTATAAATTTATACTTAAAAAAGATGAGAGAGCTAGTGTGCAGATTAAAGAAATAGGCTATGAAGATAAGGTGCAAAATTTTGATTTTTATTGGACTTTGTTTGATAATACTAATATCATCGTACATTCGAAATTTCGCAAATATCCGCGTCAATTTGTGATGAGTTTAAGAAGAAATTTAGATTGGGTAACTCAAACTTTAATACCTGATTATACCAATCCACATATTGATAGAGCAAGACTGATTTTAGAATTTAGTGCTTATAATAAAGGTTTGGCAACTTTTACAGTTTATATAGAAGATAAGGAATCTCGTTTAATGGTAGAATTTTTAGATCCGAGAAAAAAAGCTTTACAAAATCCACCGCAAAACAATCAGGTTGTTCCTATGATTAATTTTAACGAACCTCAGGTAAAACCATTAACAAACAAAGAAAATAATAATAGCAATTAACAAGGAAAAGATAGTGCAAAAAATAGATGAATTAATAAAACAGTTTTTACAAGAACTTGGCTATGAACCTATTTTAAATATGCTTTCAAATGTAAAATCAGGAAAGAAATTACGCTCTAAATTATTATTAGCTATCGCAGATGAGAGTGAGATTGCTTTTAAAATTTGCGCAGCTATAGAATTGATACATCTTGCTAGTTTGTTGCATGATGATATTATCGATGAGAGTGAATTAAGGCGTGGAGCAAGATCTGTTAATGCTGAATTTGGCACAAAAAATGCTCTTATGTTGGGCGATATTTTGTATTCAAAAGCCTTTTATGAATTAAGCAAAATGGATACTAGATTTGCAAGTATTATTTCAGATGCTGTTGTAAAGCTTGCTATAGGCGAACTTATGGATGTTGATTTGGGAGAGAAATTTAATATCAATAAAGAAGCTTATTTGAAAATGATCTATAATAAAACAGCTGTTTTGATCGAAGCAAGTGCGAGATGCGGAGCTATTTTGGCTGGATTATATGAAAAAGATTTTGCAGAATATGGAAAAAATTTAGGACTCGCTTTTCAGATGATTGATGATATTTTAGATATTAAGAGTGATGAAAAAATTCTTGGAAAACCTGCTATGAATGATTTTAAAGAGGGTAAGACTACCTTACCTTATATTTATCTTTATGAAAATTTACAAGAACAAGATAGGATATATTTGCAGACTTTATTTAAAAAAGATTTAAATAAAAATGAAAAAGAGTGGCTAAAAACTAAATTTGAAGAACAAAAAGCTTTGGAAAAAGCTATTTTAGAAGCTAAAACTTATGCAAAAAAGGCTAGTAAAGCGATTGAAAAATATGATAATAACAAGCTTAATGATATTATTAAAGCTATGATAGATAGGGAATTTTAATGTATTATTGTATATCTTTTACTCATAAAAATACAGATATTGCCTTAAGGGAAAAGTTAAGCTTTTCCAATGAAGCTAAAAAAAGTGAGTTTTTAAAAATCATTAGCACTCATGAAAATATTGAAGAATGTTTGGTTATAAGTACTTGCAATCGTGTTGAAATTGTTGCTTTTGTAAAAATGGCCTGTGCGGAGTTTATTGTTAAATCTTTGGCTTTGCTTTGTGATGTGGATAAAGATATTTTACTTGAAAAAGCTGATATTTTTGAAGATAGTGGAGCAATCCATCATCTTTTTTCCGTAGCAAGTTCTTTGGATAGTTTGGTGGTTGGAGAAACTCAGATAGCAGGACAATTAAAAGATGCCTTTGCTTTTGCCGTAAAAAATAATTTTTGCGGAGTGCACCTTTCACGAGCAGTACATAGTGCTTTTAAATGTGCTGCTAAGGTACGCAATGAAACTCAAATTTCTAAAAATCCTATTTCTGTGTCCAGTGTTGCTGTGGCAAAAGCAAAAGAACTTGCAGATTTAACACAGAAAAAAGCTGTTGTTATTGGAGCTGGAGAGATGGGGGAACTTGCAGCAAAACATTTAATTGCTGCGGGTGCTAAAGTGATTATTTTAAATCGTGATTTACAAAAAGCCAAAGATTTGTGCGAGAGACTTGGTGTTTTAAGCGAATATGATAGTTTAGAAAATTTAAAAAAATATTTAAATCAATACGAGTTTTTTTTCTCAGCTACCAATGCACCAAATGCTATTATTACAAATGCTTTAATAGAAGAACTTCCTTATAAAAGGTATTTTTTTGATATTGCAGTTCCAAGGGATATTGATATCAATGAAAATGAAAATATATCTGTTTTTGCCGTAGATGATCTTGAGATTGTGGTTCAAAAAAATTTAGCACTAAGAGAACAAGAAGCTCGTATGGCTTATGGGATAATAGGTCGTGAAACAAGTGAATTTTTTAGATATTTAAACGATTTGGCTTTGATGCCTATTATCAAAGCTATACGCTTGCAAGCTAAAGAATATGCAGATAAACAACTTGAAATTGCGTTAAAAAAAGGATACTTGAAAAAATCCGACAAAGAAGAGGCTAGAAAGTTGATTCATCAAGTTTTTAAGGCTTTTTTACACACACCTACTGTAAATTTGAAGCATTTACAAGGTAAAATGCAAAGCGATACAGTGATTAATGCTATGCGTTATGTTTTTGATTTGCAAAATAATCTTGAAGGTTTAAATCAATATAAATGTGAATTTGATATGGAGAATAATGATGAGATTTACTAAATTTTATGCACCAAGCTTAAAAGAAGCGCCAAAAGATGCGAGTTTACCTAGTCATATTTTTTTAACGCGTGCAGGTTTTGTAGAACAAATTGGTAGTGGACTTTATAATTTCTTGCCTTTGGGAAAAAGAGTTTTAGACAAGATTAAAAATATAGTTAAAGAAGAAATGGATAAGGCTGGAGCACAAGAAGTAAATCTTAGTTTTATCACTCCTGCAAGTTTGTGGCAAGAAAGTGGGCGTTATAATGTTTTTGGAAAAGAACTTCTGCGTTTTAAAGACAGAAAAGAAAATGAATTTGTTTTAGGTCCAACACATGAAGAAGCTATGCTTTCTTTGGTAAAAAACAAAATCACAAGCTATAAACAACTTCCTTTGCATTTATATCAAATTGGACTTAAATTTCGTGATGAAGCAAGACCTAGATTTGGGCTTTTAAGATGTCGTGAATTTTTAATGAAAGATGGATACAGTTTTCATGCTAATGAAGAAGATTTAGGGCGTGAGTTTGAGCTTATGTATAAAACTTATTCTCAAATTTTACAAAGAATGGGACTTGATTTTAGAGCAGTTGAAGCTGATAGTGGGGCTATTGGTGGAAGTGGTTCTAAGGAATTTATGGTTTTAGCAAAAAATGGGGAAGATGATATTTTAATTTGTGAAAATTGTGATTATGCAGCTAATGTTGAAGCTGCAAAAAGAGCTAAAAAAACTTGTCAAGATGAGCGTCCTGAAGCAAATTATGCAAGTAAATTTCACACTCCAAATATTAAAACTATAGATTCTTTAGCACAATTTTTTAAAATCAATGCTTTTTATACGATTAAAGCAGTGGTAAAAAAAGCTATTTACGAAAATGAAAGCAAATTAGTTGTGTTTTTTATAAGAGGAAGTGATGATTTGCAAGAAATCAAGGCTCAAAATGCTTGCAATGCCCTTGAACTAGTCGATGCAAGCGAAGAAGAATTAGAAAAAGCTGGTTTAGTAGCTGGTTTTATAGGTTTTGTGGGATTAAAAGATATAGATTTTTATATAGATTTTGAGCTTGAAAACGAAAAACAAATGATTATGGGTGCGAATGAAAAAGATTATCATTTAATCGGCATTGATGTTGTAAATTTAAACAAAGATCGTTTTAAAGATTTGATTGAAGTTAAAGAAGGGGATTGCTGTGCTAAATGTGGAGCAAAATTAAAACAAAGCAAAGGTATAGAAGTAGGGCATATTTTTAAACTAGGACAAAAATATTCCAAAGCGATGAATGCAAATTTTTTAGATGAAAATGGCAAAAGTCAACCTTTTTATATGGGATGTTACGGCATAGGTGTTTCACGCTTGTTGGCTGTAGCTATTGAAGCAAGTCATGATGAAAAAGGATGTATTTGGAATAAAACTTTAGCTCCTTTTGTGCTTGAAATTATTGTTTCAAATCTCAAAGATGAAAAGGCTTTAGAATTTGCTAATAAGCTTTATGAGGATTTAACCAATCTTGGATTAGAAGTATTGCTTGATGATAGAAATGAGCGTTTTGGGGTTAAAATGAATGATTTTGAACTTATGGGTTTTCCTTATGCGTTAGTTATTGGTAAAGGATTAGAAAAGAATGAAATAGAGCTTATCCAAAGAGAAGGTTTGATAAAAGAGCTTATAAAAACTGATGAACTTATGGAAATTCTTAAAAAGAAAGTGTTATGAATTATAAATTAAGTTTAAGCCCTTTATTTGTACTTGAAATTATTGCAAGTATACTTTTTATAGTGTTTTTTGGTTTTGGTAATTTTTTATTTTTCATACTTTTGAGTATGATTTTTGGTGCGGTTTTATTGGGAATTTTTTGGAAAAATATGCTTGAATTTCAAATGGGTGGCTTAAAGGATATGTTAACACAATTTTCTTTTGTTATCGCAGGGTTTTTACTTGTTTTTCCAGGGATTATTACAAGCGTTTTTGGAATTTTTGTATTTTTCTTTGGTATTGCTTTGAAAATAATGACTAAATCAAAATATCAATACACTAAGCAAGAGTATCAAAATTCTAATGAAGAAATCATTGATGTTGAAATTATAGAGGATAGAAAATGAAGCTTATTATCGCAACAAGAAAAAGTCAATTAGCTCTTTGGCAAAGTGAACATGTAGCCCAAATTTTAAAAAATACACATCAAATTGAAGTGCTTTTAGAAGGTTTTAAAACAAAAGGCGATGTTTTGCTGGATTCTCCTTTGGCAAAAATTGGCGGCAAAGGACTTTTTACAAAAGAACTTGAAGAAAGTATGCTAAGAAAAGAAGCACATTTGGCGGTGCATAGTTTAAAAGATGTGCCTAGTTTTTTTCCTCAAGGTTTAGTTTTGGCAGCGGTAAGTAAAAGAGAGCAAAGTAATGATGCCATGCTAAGTCAAAATTATAAAGATTTTCTTTCTTTGCCAAAAGGTGCAAAAATAGGCACTACTAGTGTTAGACGTAAAATGCAGCTTTTATTGTTAAGACCTGATTTAGAGATTATTTCTTTGCGCGGTAATGTTAATTCTCGTATAGAGAAATTAAAAAATAATGATTTTGATGCGATTATTTTGGCAATGGCGGGAATTAAACGCTTAAACTTAGATAAGCAAGTGAATTTTGTTTATGAATTTAGCAAGGATGAACTAATCCCTGCAGCCTCTCAAGGAGCTTTAGGTATAGAAAGTATAAATGATGAAAAAATTTTAGAACTTTTAAAATGTTTAAATGATGAAAATGCTTTGATTGAAACAAGCATTGAAAGAGAATTTATTGCTACTTTAGAAGGGGGTTGTCAAGTTCCCATAGGTATTAACGCAGAGCTTTTAGGAGATGAAATTTGTGTGCGTGCAGTGCTTGGACTACCCGATGGAAGAGAAATTTTAAAAGATAAAAGAATGATTAAAAAAGATGATTTTAAAGGTTTTGGAGAGAGTTTGGCTAAGGAGTTTATTGCTAAAGGTGCTAAAGAACTTTTAAAAAAAGCTGAGAGCATGCTATGAAAGAATTTATTCAAATTTTAAAAGAAAATGATCTTTTAAGGGTAATTGAAGAGCCTGTAGATGTAGATCTTGAAATCGCTCATTTAGCCTATATAGAAGCTAAAAAAGGAGAAAAAGGTAAGGCTTTATTGTTTAAAAATCCTATAGATAAAAAATTAAATAAACAATATAAATTTCCTGTTTTGATGAATACTTTTTGCAATGAAAAGGCTTTAAATTTAGCTTTTGGGCGTGATTATGAAGAGGTGGCTGAAGAAATTTCAAAACTCACCAAGCTTCATATTCCTACGAGTTTTAAAGCAAAAATGGATTTTTTTATGAATTTGTTAAGTTTTAAAAATGTTCCTCCTAAAAGACTGAAAAAAAATAAAGCCTTGTATGATTATGAAATTTTAAACTCTCTTGAAGAACTTCCAGTGCTTAGAACTTGGGAAGATGATGCGGGTAAATTTATCACCATGGGGCAAGTTTATACGCAAAATTTAGATAAAACTCAAAATAATCTTGGAATGTATCGTTTGCAAATGAGTGATAAAAATGAACTTTTAATGCATTGGCAAATTCATAAAGATGGGGCAAATTTTTACCACGAATACAAAAATGCTGGTTTTAAAAAAATGCCTGTAAGTATAGCTATAGGTGGAGATCCACTTTATATTTGGTGTTCTCAAGCACCTTTACCTAAGGGAATTTTTGAACTTTTGCTTTATGGTTTTATTAAAAAAACTCCTGCAAAACTTACCCCTTGTGAAAATGGTATTTTTGTACCTTATGATAGCGATGTAGTTATTGAAGGTTATGTGGATTTAGAAGAGTTTAAAATCGAAGGTCCTTTTGGAGATCATACGGGTTTTTACACTCCTGCTGAACTTTTTCCTGTGATGAAAGTGGAAAAAATTTATGCTAAAAAAGACGCGATCTATCAAGCAACGGTTGTAGGAAAGCCTCCTTTAGAAGATAAGATCATGGGGCTTGGTACCGAAAGAATTTTTTTACCCTTGCTTCAAACTTCAGTTTCTGATTTAATTGATTATAATATGCCTGAAAATGGGGTCTTTCATAATCTTATCTTGGCAAAAATTGATGCAAAATATCCCGCTCATGCGCAACAAGTTATGCATGCATTTTGGGGAGTGGGGCAAATGAGTTTTGTTAAACATGCAATTTTTGTAGATAAAAATGCACCTTCTTTGAAAGATTATGATGCTTTAATTCCTTATATTTTAAATCGTTTTGATACAAAGAAAATTTTAATTTCAGAAGGAATTTGTGATCAATTAGATCATGCTTCGCCTAATTCTTGTTTTGGGGGTAAAGCAGGACTTGATGCTTGTAAGGAAACACAACTAGAAGAGCTTGAAATTTTAGAAGATGAAAAATTGTTAGAACTTTTTAAAACCAAGGTAGAGCTTTTAAATTTAAAGCAATTTTATAAAGAAAGCAAAAGTCCTATAGTTTGCATTTTGCTTGATAAAAAAGAAAAAATCGAACAAAGTTTTAATAAACTTTTAGAATTTAAAAAACATTTTAGGATTTTAGTATTTTTGGATACCGAAAATAAGCTTGAAAACCCTTATATGCTTGTTTGGCGTGTGGTAAATAATATTGATGCTAAAAGAGATATTTTTATCAAAGAAGAAAGACTTGGAGTGGATGCAAGTGCTAAGGGTGAAGCTGAGGGTTATTTAAGAACTTGGCCTAAGCAAACAGATTGCACTAAAAGCGTGATAGAAGATTTAATCTTGCGTAATATTTTAGAAAACAATCCAGATCTTTTTAATAAATTTGAAATTTTTTAAGATAGTTGAGATTTTTTTAAAATTTTGGCACAGTTTTTGCTTATTGTTTTTTATATTGAAAAATAAATTTTTCTTTACTAGGTGTTCATAAATTTATAAATTTGTCGATATAAGCTTTTAACTAGCAATAAGAAATTTTAAAAAGGATTTTAAAATGGAAATATCGAAGGCAAATGGGCAAATGGATACAGCTTTGGCAAACATTAGTCAAAGAACAAATGAGACACAGGCTAGTTCAAACATTCAAACCGATAGAAGTCAAAGCCAAGGAGGCGATGATGAACAACAACAAGGTGTGAGTGAAAAGTTAGCTGATATTACAAAAAAGCTAAATGAGCAAATGGATTCTTTAGATACTAATGTTCGTTTTGGTTATAGCGATAAAATTAATTCTATGTATATTAGCGTGACTGAAAAAAGTACTGGAAGGGAAATTCGTCAAATTCCTAGCGAAGAAGCTATGAGACTAGCTGAGTATTTTAGAGATGTGATAGGAATGATATTTGATAAGGAGAGTTAAAAATGGCATTTGGTAGTTTATCTAGTTTAGGATTTGGTTCTGGAGTTTTAACTCAAGATACTTTAGATAAGTTGAAAGAAGCTGAACAAAAAGCTCGCATTGATCCTTATACTAAAAAAATCGAGGAAAATACAACCAAACAAAAAGATTTAACTGAGCTTAAAACAAAGCTTTCTGCTTTTCAAGCAGCTGTATCGTCTTTAGGAGACTCTACGGCTTTTGCAAAAAGAAAGGTTATAGCAAGTATCACTGATAATCCTCCTGCAAGCCTTAGTGTGACTTCAGGTGTTGCTTTGCAAAGCATGAATATCAATGTAACTCAACTTGCCCAAAAAGATGTTTATCAAAGCAAGGGTTTGGTAAATGATACAGGAATTATCAATGCAAGTTTAAAAGAACCTACAAATTTAACTTTTTTTTCTAATGGAAAAGAATACAGCGTTACTATAGATAAAAATACAACCTATAGTGATTTAGTTGATAAGATTAATACTGCTACGGGTGGAGAAATTGTAGCTAAGATGGTAAATACAGGAGAAAAAGACGCACCTTATCGCTTAACCTTAACGAGCAAAGAGACAGGTGAAGATAGTGCTATAAGCTTTTATCCGGGTGCAAAAGATTCTGATGGTAAATATAAGGTTGATGAAAATGCTAAAAGTGTTTTTGAAAGTCTTGGTTGGAAACTCGATGAAGATGCTTTAAAAGCTGAAGATTTTGATCCTGCTAAAAGTAAAAAAGGTGTTGGCATTGTTGATAGCGAAGATAATCCTTTGCATATTCAAAAAGCTCAAGATGCTAAATTTACCATGGATGGTATCAAGATGACAAGATCGAGCAATACTATAACCGATCTTGGTGTAGGTATTACTTTGACTTTAAATAAAACAGGTGAAATTAATTTTGATGTTCAGCAAGATAGTGAGTCCGTTACTAAAGCTATGCAAGATATGGTCGATGCTTATAATGATTTAGTGTTAAATCTTAATGCCGCTACAGACTATAACAGCGAAACAGGAACTAAGGGTTCATTACAAGGTGTGACAGAGGTAAATTCTATACGATCTAGTATCATTTCTGTGCTTTTTAAAACCCAATCGGTTGATGGTACTGTAGAAGATGATAATGGTAATAAGGTAAATACTAAAGTAATGCTTTCTTTACAAGACTATGGTTTAAGTATGACTGACTCAGGGACTTTAAATTTTGACTCTTCTACTTTTGAAAGTAAGATGAAAGAAAATCCTGATTTAACTGAAAGCTTTTTTTCAGGCATTACTCAATACAAGGATATAAACTATACTGGTGATTTAATTAAAGAAGATAGTCTTAAAGACTATTTAGGCAAAGAAGATGGTAAAGGTATAAGTTTTGAATCTGGAAAATTTCAAATTGTTACAAATTTTGAAACTTATGATTTATCTAAAAATGCCGATGGAACCACTTTTAAATTGACAGGTGAAACAGAACAAGAAATGCTTCAAAATTTGGCTAATCATATCAATAGTAAAGGTATTGAAGGTTTAACAGTTAAAGTTGAAACTTATGAAAAAGATGGAGAAAAAGGATATAAGCTTAATTTTAAGACCGATGGAAGTTCTGATTTTGCCATAAAAGGAGATAGCGAATTTCTTAAACAATTTGGTTTAAGTCAAACGAGCATTGCCGCTGAGGCAGTTGAAGGTGTGGGTGTTTTTGCTCAGCTTAAAACAACTTTGCAAGGCATAACTGGTACAAATGGTTCTTTAACAAAATACGATGAGAGTTTAACGAATGATACTAAGTCTTTAACTCAAACTAAAGAATCAACTCAAACTTTGATTGATACAAGGTATGATACAATGGCAAATCAATGGTTGCAATATGAGAGCATCTTAAATAAACTTAATCAGCAATTAACAACTGTGACTAATATGATCAATGCAGCAAATAATTCTAATAATTAAGGATAAAAAAGATGCAAAATAGTTTAGCTTATAATGCTTATTCTCAAAATCAAGCGGGGATAGAATCTCCGCAAAAACTTATCGAAATGCTTTATGAAGGAATTTTGCGTTTTTGCGCAAGGGCTAAAGTGGCGATAAGAAACGAAGACATAGAACAAAGAGTGTACTTTGTAAAAAGAACAACAGCTATTTTTATAGAGCTTATTAATACTTTAGATTATGAAAAAGGTGGAGATGTGGCGCATTATTTAAGTGGGCTTTATACAAGAGAAATTCAACTTTTATCTTTGGCAAATTTAGAAAATAACGAAGAGAGAATCAATGAAGTTATAAATGTAACCAAAGGTTTACTAGAAGCTTGGAGAGAAGTACATAGTAATGAAACAGTGGCTCAGTGATTTTAAACTCGCGTTAATTCAAGAAGATATTAATAAGCTTGAAAATTTGCTTGATAAACTTGATATGAAAGCTTTTATTAAAAATTTAGCTAAAAGATCACCCTCAGAAGACTTTTTAAAAGAAAATATGAATGATGTATTTTATCAAATTCAAGCTCTTTTGCAAGAAGCTGTTATACTGATTGAGCAAAAGAAAAAAGCAAAGGCTGTTGAAATTCAAAAATTTCAAAAAGCTTTGACCTATGTTAGATCTTAAAAAGCATAGCGATAAGCCGAGTTCTGTCTTGAATGCTCATTTATCTAGTTTTGTTTTTACAAACAAAATCAAGCGAAGGGTCAAAACAAAGACGCTAACCATCCCTTCTTGCTGCACATTGGGTTTACATAGCCGAAATTGTTGCCAAAATCGCTGGTAGGCTTTTACCCCACCGTTTCACCTTTTCCACTTGTGTGGTAGTTTTCTTTCTGTTGCACTATCCCTTAGGTTACCCTAGCCATCTGTTAGATGGAATGCTTGTCTTTAGCAGCTCGGACTTTCCTCTTCTAAAAAGAAGCGAGCATTTACTATGCTTTAAATTTAAATTTTAGCGTAATTTTACTTATTTTTTTATCAAATAAAATAATTTTATTGTGATATCAATCAAAATTTGATAGAATTATTTTTTATTTTTTTAACAAAGGAAATTTATGGCATCTTATTCAATGGGTGATTTAAAAAAGGGACTTAAAATAGAAATCGATGGAATTCCTTTTAAAATAGTTGAGTATCAGCATGTAAAACCAGGTAAAGGTCCTGCTTTTGTGCGCATTAAAATCAAATCTTTTATTGATGGTAAAGTGCTTGAAAAAACTTTCCATGCAGGCGATAAATGCGAAGCTCCAAATCTAGAAGATAAAACCATGCAGTATCTTTATGATGATGGTGAAAATTGCCAGTTTATGGATACACAAACATATGAACAAGTAGCTATAAGTGATGATGATGTGGGTGAGGCAAAAAAATGGATGCTTGATGGTATGATGGTAGATGTGCTTTTCCACAATGGTAAAGCTATCGGCGTAGAAGTTCCACAAGTTGTTGAACTCAAAATCATCGAAACGGCTCCAAATTTTAAAGGTGATACTCAAGGATCAAATAAAAAACCAGCTACATTAGAAACAGGTGCGGTAGTTCAAATTCCTTTTCATGTGTTAGAAGGTGAAGTTATACGCGTTGATACTGTGCGTGGTGAGTATATAGAAAGAGCGAACAAATAATACAAAAAAAGCTTTTGGAGTATTCCAAAGCTTTTTAAATTTATATAATTTTTTATTTTCTTTATTTTATTCTTCAAGGTATTTTTCAAATTTTTAAACTTGACTTTTCTGTAGTGTTTTAATTCTATATTATAAAGATGAGCTTATGAGAATATTCTTTCTATTTTCAAATATTTTTAGATGGGATTATAGTATTGTTTTTTTGCCTAAAAAGGGTTTTTGCTTGTTATAATTCAAGATATTCTGTAAAATATTTTATAAGATGAGTAAATTTGTTACTAAATAGATATTTTTTAAATTTTAGATTTTGTTTTTATGCTTTGAAAAATATATTTTTTGATATCATAAGCCCTATAATATTTTAAAGGATGATAATGGTTTTTTTAATCATCTCTAGTATTATAGTAGCCATCATTTTAGGCTATATTACTAGACATAATGTTGGAATTTTTGCTATGATTTTTGCTTATATTATAGGAGCCTTTTTTATGGATTTAGCTCCTAAAAAAATCATAGCTTTTTGGCCTATTTCTATATTTTTTGTTATTTTTGCTGTTTCATTGTTTTATAATTTTGCAACCGTAAATGGAACTCTTGAAAAATTAGCTGGACATTTAATGTATCGTTTTGCTAATCATCCTTATTTACTTCCTTTTGTTATTTTTGTGGTTAGTGCTATTATAGCTGCTTTAGGAGCGGGTTTTTATACGGTTTTGGCTTTTATGGCACCCCTTACTTTTTTGCTTTGCGATAAAATCGGTTTAAGTAAAATTGCCGGAGCTATGGCCATAAACTATGGTGCTTTAGGAGGAGCAAATTTTATGACTTCTCAAAGTGGGATTATTTTTCGAGGATTGATGCAAAATTCAGGAATTGAAGCAAATGAAGCTTTTATAAATTCTAGTATTATTTTTGCTTTTACTATAATTTTACCTATTGTGGTATTATCTTTTTTTGTGTTTAATGCTTTTAAAAATAAGATGCAAACCAGTGTTATTTCAAAACCTGATCCATTTGATTATAAACAAAAAACTACTTTAATTCTCATGTTTATGATGATTATTGTTGTTTTAATCTTTCCTGTGCTAAATATTATTTTTCCGCATAATGAGATAATTAGTTATTTTAATAAAAAAATAGATATAGCTATGATAGCCATGATTTTTGTTGCCATTGCTTTATTTTTAAAATTAGCCGATGAGAAACAAGTTGTTGCTTTAATTCCTTGGGGAACCTTGATAATGATTTGTGGAGTAGGGATGTTAATTAGTATAGCGGTTGAAGCGGGAGCTATAAAATTATTTTCAGATCTTGTAGAAAATGAGATCAATGTGATTTTTATTCCGTTAATAATGTGTGCTATTGCAGCTTTTATGTCGCTTTTTTCAAGTACTTTGGGTGTGGTTACTCCAGCACTTTTTCCTATAGTTCCAAGCATCGCTGCAAGCAGTGGATTAAGCGAGGCATTGCTTTTTTCTTGTATTGTTGTAGGGGCCCAAGCTTCTGCTATTTCTCCTTTTTCTTCTGGAGGAAGTTTAATTTTAGGATCTTGTCCTGATAAATATAAGGAAAAATTATTTAAAGATTTACTTATTAAAGCTGTGCCAATAGGATTTATGGCGGCGATTTTAGCTACTATTATAATGAGTTTTATTTTATAAGGATAATTTAATGAAGATTGATACTCATGCACATATATTTTTGAAAAATTTAAATACGGTTGCAAATGCAAGATATAAGCCTGATTATGACGCTAGTTTTAAAGATTATAAAGCAAATTTAGATCATTATGATTTTGATAAAGGGATTTTAGTTCAGCCAAGTTTTTTAGGTGTTGATAATGAATTTTTGCTTCAGAGTATCGAAAAAGATGAAAATATAAAAGCTATAGTTGTGGTTGATGAAGGTATTAAATTTGATGAGCTTCAAAAACTAAAAGAAAGAAAAGCTTGTGGAGTTAGATTAAATTTAATTGGCAAAGAATTGCCAAATTTTAAAAGTACGGTTTGGACTCAATTTTTTGAAAATTTAAGTAAGCTTAAAATGCAAATAGAAATTCAAAGAGATTTGGATAATAATCTTGTTGATATTGTTAAAAATTTAATTCCTTATGGTTGTAATATTGTTATCGATCATTTAGCAAGAGCTAATGCAAGCTTAACAAATTTAGAGGATTTAATTTACTTAAAAAACTCTAGAATATTTTTTAAAATTAGCGGTTTTTATAGAGCAAAAATAGACTATGTTAATAATGAACAAGCTGTAAAATTTGCAAAGAAAATATATGAAATTTTAAAAGAACATTTTCCACTTAGCAATTTTGTTTTTGGAAGTGATTGGCCGCATACAAATTTTGAAGCAAATGTTAATTTTTCATCGGCTCTAGCAGCTTTTAATGAAATTGTTGTATCTAAAAAAGAACAAGAGCAAATTTTAGGGGATAATGCTTGTGTTTTATTTGACTTTTAAGCTTTTCGTTTTATCCTAAAGATGTATTTTGCAATGCGTTCAAAATATATTCTTAGATAAGGTTTATAAATTACAAAACCACCCAAAAGTCCTAAAATGCTTCCTATTACGACATCAACTAAACGAGTGAGTATTAATGTATTTGCATTTTCACTCATAAAATTAGCTGCTTCTGAAAGATAAGTAGCATAAGGAGTAAAAAAAATCATAGCTAAAGCATAGTTTCGATTGACTAAAAATTGTCCTATAAAAAACAAAGACATCATAAGTAAAATAAGCTCTATATTGTGAAATTGTTTAGATAAAAGCCACCATGCAAAACATACTCCTAAGGCCGTTCCTATGATGCGTTGAATTTGTTTAATCCATATAGAGTTTAAAGTTACACCTTGCATAATAGCTGTGCAAGAAATGGCTATCCAATAACTTCTTTCAAGTTCTAAAAAAGTTCCTAAAAATATAGAAAAAGCTACAAAAGAACCCATAATCAAAGAATCCACAAAAACTGCATCAAAACCTATGTATTCTCTAGGTGGAATTTCGCCAGGTAAAGCATTTTTAAATCCATAAATCACAACGATAGAATATAACAAAGCCATTAAATTAGCTACCATTGCCCCAAGAAAAACAAGACCCACTAAAAAGATAAAATCCTTAGCTTCAAAAGGAGAATAAGCTCCTAAAACACAAGAAAATACAAAGAAAAAATATCCAGGTGCACCAATGTTATAATATCTAACTAAAATAGAACTTCCCATAGCCACAAGTCCTATAGGGATGAAGGCAAAAATTGAAGGTAAAAAATGGGTTAAAATTCCTAAGAAAAAACTAGAAACTATACCAAAAGAACAGCACATCACAACAGCCATTCTATGATATAAAGGAGTGTTTGGAACATATAAAAAAGATAAAGCTCCTATCATGGCAATGAGTCCATAGTTTAATTTTCCAAAAAATACACTAAACCCTAAAACTATACCCACACCCAAAGCCGCAAAAAAAGGCATTTGCCAAACTTGTTCGCTTGAATTTAGTTTAGCAATTTCTTTAAAGTGCTGCTTTAGTATTTCTATTTTATTCACTCTCGAATTTGTCCTTCTCCATTAATTATATATTTATAAGTGCAAATATCTTCAACCCCCATAGGACCTCTTGCATGCAATTTGCTAGTTGAAATTCCAACTTCTCCACCAAAGCCAAATTCTCCTCCATCGCTAAAACGCGTTGAAGCATTAGCATAAATACAAGATGAGTTTATAAGGCGTTGAAATTTAGCGATATTTGAAGCATCATTTGAGATAATGGTTTCAGAATGCAAGGAGCTGTGTTTATTGATATGCTCTATAGCTTCATCGCAATCTTTTACTAATTTTACACTTAAAGCAAAATCAAGCCATTCTGTATCAAAGGTATTTTCATTTGCTTTAAAAACTTCTAAATTTGAGTTGTTAAAATAAGCCAAAGCATTTTCATGGGCGTGAATTTTTACCTTAAATTTTTCAAATTCAGGGATTAAAAGACTTATACAATTTTTAGCAATTTGTTCATGTATTAAAAGCGTTTCTAAAGCATTACAAACACTTACTCTTTGACACTTTGCATTAAGGATTATTTTTAAAGCCATATCTAAGTTAGCGCTTTGATCTACAAAAGCATGACACAAGCCCTTGTCTTGCTTAATAAGAGGAATTTTGGTATTGTTTGCGATTTCTTGTATCATATTTGAACTACCGCGAGGTATGATCACATCGATTAAATCATCAAAAGTTAGAATTTGCTTGATCTCGTCTCTTTGAGTAAGCATAGCAAAACAATCTTGCAAACCAAATTCCTTAAGTATTTTGCTAACAAGAGTAAATATAGCTTCATTTGTAAATTTTGCTTCACTTCCGCCTTTAAATACACAAGCATTAGAACTTTTTATCATTAAAGCTACAATTTCAGCACTAAGACTAGGCCTTGCTTCGTAAATAACACAAATGAGTCCCAAAGGAATGCTTATTTTTTTTATGCTCAAACCTGTATAATTTTTCCAGCCTTTAGAAATTTTGCCTATGGGATCTTCGATATAAGCGATTTTTTCTAGGCCTTCACAAAGAGCTAAAATGCGTTTTTCATCTAACAAAAGCCTATCTTTTATTGCTCCACTTTTTGTGAAATTTGCTATATCTTTTTCATTTGCTTCTAGGATAATTTTGAAATTTTCTCTTAAAATTTGAGCTAATTTTAAAATAATTTTTTCTTTATCTTTAGGTGTTAAGTTAAGTAGTTTTTGAGAATTTTTCTTAATATTTTCAAGCAAATTTCGCATTTTTAATCCTTTATTTACAAAAAACTTGATAAATTATACAAAAAAAATCAGAATTGAAAGGTAAATATAAATGAAAAAAATAGATTTAATTATAGTAGGTGCAGGTCCAACAGGCATAGGCTGTGCGGTTGAAGCTAAGCTTAAAAACAAAGAAGTTTTGATACTGGAAAAATCAAATAACATTTGCCAAACTTTAATGCAATTTTATAAAGATGGCAAAAGAGTAGATAAAGCTTATAAGGGATGCGAAGGAACTAATCATGGACATGTTCCTTTTGAAGATGGTACCAAAGAAAGTACTATAGAAACTTTTCAAAACGTATTAAAAGAACACAATATAGAAGTTGAATTTGGCTCTGAAGTTGAGAGCGTTAAAAATGAAAATGGAGTTTTTTTAGTAAGCACAGCTAAAGGCGTTTATGAGTGTAAAAACATCATCGTTGCTATAGGTAGAATGGGTAAGCCTAATAAGCCTGATTACAAACTTCCTATGACTTTAACAAAAATCATTAATTTTAATGCCAATTCAGTTTTGGGAAATGAAAAAATTCTTGTTGTAGGTGGCGGAAATTCAGCAGCAGAATACGCTGTGGATTTGGCAAATTCAAATCAAGTTAGCCTTTGTTATCGTAAAAAAGAATTTACAAGATTAAATGATATAAATCTTAAAGATATTCACGAAGCTGGAAATTCGGGTAAAGTAGAGTTAAAACTAGGAATTGACATTAATGAAGTAGAAGATGATAATGGCAAAGCTAAAGTAAATTTTACCGATGGTACAAGCGATATTTATGATAGAATCATTTATGCTATTGGTGGTTCTACTCCACTTGATTTTTTACAAAAATGCGGGATTAATGTTGATGATAAAGGCGTGCCTTTAATGGATGAAAACAAACAAAGCAATGTTAAAGGCATCTTTGTAGCAGGAGATATTGCTACTAAAAATGGAGCAAGTATAGTTACAGGGTTAAATGACGCTGTAAAAATTCTTTCCGTGCTTTAAATTTTAGCCTTCGGGCTAAATTTGACTTATTAATAAGTAAATTTTATAATTCTTAGTTATTTTAATTTAAATCTATGAAAATGCAAAATAAAACTAATACAAAAACAACAATAAGAACTTATCGTTTAAATTTCTATATTTTAGGACTTCAAGCACTCTACTAGCGTCTTTAAAAATATTTTATTTTAATATTTTAAAGGATTTGTATGTCAAATATTTTTAGCACTTTAAGCCCTTTTAGGCTTTTTATAAAATGTGCCGTGCCAAATGTCATAAGCATGGCCTTTATTTCTTTTTATTATATAGTTGATGGAATTTTTGTTGGAAAATATCTAGGAAGTGATGCTTTAGCAGCACTAGCCTTGATTATTCCCTTTATTATGATGTCTTTTGCTTTGGCTGATATGATAGCTATAGGTTCAGCAGTGCAAATTTCTATGCATTTGGGTTTAGGCAAGAAGAATTTAGCTAGAAAGATATTTAGTTCTAGTATATTGATTATTTTTCTAATCTCTTGTTTTATTGGAATTTTGGAGTATTTTTTAGGACCTGTTTTGATTGATTGTCTAAATGTTAGCGATGAGATTAAAACCATGGCTAAAGAATGTATGTTTGTTTTTGCTTTATTTGCACCTTTTACCATGCTTTCTTTTGCCTTGGATAATTATTTAAGAATTTGTGGAAAAACAACCTATAGTATGATTATGAACATAATCATAGCTTTAAGTAATATTATATTTGATTATCTTTTTATAGTTGTATTTGGTTGGGGCTTGTTTTCGGTAGCCCTTGCAACTTGTTTAGGAATTGTTTTAAGTGGTATTTTTGGAATTATTCCTTTTTTATTTCAAAATTTAGAGCTTAAATTTTCAAGTTTATATATAAATTTGAGAATTTTTAAAAATATTCTTTATAATGGAAGTAGCGAGTTTTTTGGCAATGTTTCGGGTTCTTTATATAGTATTTTTGCAAATTTTGTTTTGTTAAAAATTTCTACCACTCAAGCCGTGGCAGCTTTTTCTATTATTTTATATATTGATAGTTTTATTATAATGCTCATTATTGCTATGGGGGATGCGATGCAACCTGCACTTAGTTATAATTATGCTAAAAAAGATTTTTTAAGGATTAAAGCTATTATAAAAGTGGTATTTTTTGCAGGGGGAATTTTATCTTTATTTTCTATAGTATTTATATTGATATTTGGAGAAAATTTAATAGCACTTTTTGCAAAAGAAAATGATCAAGAATTTAAAACTTTTGCTTATACAGCTTTGATGCTTTTTGCTTTTAATTATCTTTTTGCATGGTTTAATGTTCTAAGCGGTTCTTTTTTGACAGCTTTTAATAAGGCAAGCTTTTCTTTGGTTTTAAGTTTAATGCAAAATTTATTCATACCTTTATTTTTTCTTTTGATTTTATCCTACTTTATAGGTTTAAATGGAGTATGGTTAAGTCCATTTTTTGCTGAATTTTGTGTTTTGATTTTAGCTTGGATTTTTCTTAAAAGGATTTTTAAAGATCTATCTTTATAGGAGATAGATCTTTTTTAAATTTTATCAAAGGAGCTTTTTTATAATTTTTTAGAATTTATATCCTATTCCAGTTAAAACAACTTGATAGGTTTCATCATAAAATCCTATATCGCTATTTCTTTTTTCTATACCATAATTTGCAAAACCATAAAGTCCGTTATAGCCCAAAAATTGATTTTTAACAACTTTTAGATTAAGCTTAACTATATTACCGTCTTGTTTTTTGTGGAAGATAGGATCTGTTCCTACTGCTTCATATCTGCTAAGACTTAAATTTGGGGTGAAAATATAGTCATCAGCAAAAGCCAAATTTGCTCCCATGCTTAAACCATATCTTGAGTAACTTTGAGCTTTTCCATCTGCATCATTATAATCATAGCTTAGTCCTAAATTTAACAAACTATAATTGTAATTTAATTCAAACTCGTGATAATACCCCTCTCTTTTTAAAGAGCTGTGCTCAACTGCGTCTTTATCATATTTGTTTTTGCTAAATAAATATGAAGCTGTAAATTTTCCTAAATCACTTTCGTAAAGTTGAGAGATTTTAAAACCATATCTATCAACATCAGTTTCTTCTCTATTACCTATTTGATAAGGATTTGCATAAGCTTTTTCCCTTAAAGAAGAGATTACAGAAAAAGAAGTGCTAAAACGCTCTAAATAAGCTTTTTCGTAACCTAAAGCTATACCGCTGACATCTCTTCCATTGTAGTTTTTGATAAAAACTCTATCATTGTCTATAAGGTTACCATAGTAAAGTTCTACACCGATAAAAGGAATAAAAGAAGAGTCCGAATTATCAGCGTCATAACCACCTAAGTAATCACTATCCGCTAAAGTTGAAATATTGCTTTTAATATCTCTTGCACCTACACCTATGCTTAAATTTCCACTAAAACCTTCTTGAAAATCTACAGCCATAGCTGACTGGGCTAAAATGGAAGCTAAAATACATGAAAATAAATGTTTTTTCAAGTGTTCTCCTAATAAAATAAATGTTGTGATTATAATTGTAACTAATATTACATTAAATATTTATAAAAAATTAAAGTTTATAATTTTAAGTTTTTTTAGATAAAATTTTTAAAACTATTTATATTTATAAGGAAATTTAGTGCAACAAGAGTATTATGACTTGGATTTAGAGCGAGCTATTTTAAGCAGTTGCATTATGAGTGAAGAAGCTTACGCTAGTATAGCAGGCGATATCAGTCCGAAAGATTTTAGTCTTAAAGCTCATGAAGATATTTTTAAAGCAATTATAGCTTGTAGCAACAACAAAGAGCCTATTTCTATAAGTTTTTTAAAAAAACATAAAAAAATAGATGAAGAGATTTTAGCAGAAATTCTTGCCACTCCTTCTATGATAGATTTGCCTGCTTATGTAAATGAACTTCGCGAAAAGTCCATCAAAAGACAACTTTTGAGTTTTGCACATCTTTTACCAGCTCGTATTAATGAAAATCGTGCCGTAAGTGAAATCGCAGATGAAATTGGTAAAGAAATTTTTAGCATTACAAATCGTGTAAATTTTAGAGATATTAAAGATGTTAATATAATAATATCAGAACTCTTTGAAGAATTTAAAAAGCAAAAAACTTTAGAAAATAAAAATATCATAGGGCTTGATACAGGCTTTGAGGGTCTAAATAAAATGACAAAAGGTTTTAAAGGGGGTGAGCTTATAATAATCGCTGCACGCCCAGGTATGGGAAAAACAACCCTTTGTTTAAATTTCATTGATAAAGTTTTAAGACAAAATAAAGGTGTGGCTTTGTTTTCTCTTGAAATGCCCGCAACTCAAATCATGCAAAGAATGCTTTCTTCAAAAACTTCTATCCCTTTACAAAGAATTTTAACCGCAGATTTAAACGATGATGAATGGGAGCGTTTAGGAGATGCTTGTAATGATTATAGTCAAAAGAAATTATATATTTATGACAGTGGTTATGCAACTATCGCTGATGTAAGGGCTATTTTAAGGCGTTTAAAATCTCAAGATGAAAGTATAGGACTTTGTGTGATTGACTATATAGGGCTTATGATGAGTAATTCAAATTTTAATGATAGGCATTTGCAAGTGAGTGAAATTTCAAGAGGACTTAAGCTTTTGGCTAGGGAGCTTGATATGCCGATTATCGCACTTTCACAACTTAATCGTGGCTTAGAGCAAAGAGCAAATAAGCGTCCTTTGATGAGTGATTTGCGAGAAAGTGGAGCTATAGAGCAAGATGCGGATGCTATTTTGTTTGTATATCGCGATGAGGTTTATAGGGAGCAAGAAGAAAAAGAAAGAGAGAATAAAGCTAAAGCCGAAGGCAAAGCTTATCAAAGAATTTTTATACCCAATGCTATGCAAGAAAATGCTGAAATTATTGTTGGAAAAAATAGAAATGGACCGGTCGGAACTATAGAGGTTATATTTTTAAAAGAAAAATCTTGTTTTGTAGATAGGCCTATGGGCTATGAAGCTACTGAATTTACAGGCTAGCTTTAATTAATATAAATTAATTAAAAATATTTCACAGATAATTTCAATATTTAATTAATTTTACTCTCATTAAATCAATTTTTTATATAAAATAAAATTTAAATTGAAATTTTATAATTATATAATAATCAGTATTTAATTATACTTTAAGTTTAAATATTTTATTATTCCGCTATTTTATTTTTATATTTTATATTATTATTAAAAAATAAAAAATATGAAATTAATTTCAAAATAAATCATTTTAAATAAGGAAGGAGAAAAATATTTGAGTAAA
>NZ_MJYA01000010.1:0-1559 GCF_001763075.1 Campylobacter sp. BCW_4321
GCTGAATTTGGGTTATGCATGGGGTTTTCCTTTAAAAATGGCTTTGGTTGGTTGCAAAATTATTTAAGTTAAAATTATATTATTTAATGATAAAATTTAAGCTTAAGCTTAAATTACAGGATAAAAAATGACTAACAAGCGGATAATTAAATTAAGGCTGGTTGATTGGTATCTTGAGGATAATGAAGAAAATTTTTATAATCATTATTTGATTAAATTGCTATGTGAAAAATACAACATAGTGTATAGTAATGATCCCGATTATATTATTTATAGTGTTTTCGAATTTAATAGACATACAAATTATAATTGCATAAGAATTCTTTATACAGAAGAAAATAGAAGAACAAATTGGAATATAGCTGATTATGGCATAGATTTTGATTATTTATCTTTTGCGGATAGACATATTAGACTACCTTTTCAGTTTTTGTGGCTTAAAGATGATATAGAGATGGCATGTCAAAAACATTTATATTATAATAATTTTGAAAAAAGAAAAAAATTTTGTGCTTATTTAATTACAGACCCGGGTAGACCAGAATGGACTCCTAGGGATCATTTTATAGATAAGCTATCTTTATATAAGCATATTGACTCTGGCGGTAGATATAGAAATAACATAGGCGGTCCAATAGGCGATAGATATGGTGAAGATTTTAATATAACAAAAAGAAAATGGCTTCAAAATTATAAATTTAATATTTGTTTTGAAAATTCTAGCGCTCCAGGCTATACTTCTGAAAAAATTTTTCAAGCATTTGCAGCTGGTTGTATTCCTATTTATTGGGGAGATACTAGCTTAAGATGTGGTTTGGGTATAAAAGAAAAATTGACACCTTGTGCAGAAATAGATCAAAGAATACCTAAAATTCCAGAAGAATTATTGGATTATAAAATAAATCCAAAAGCTTTCATAAATGCCCATAATTTTAGCACTTGGAATGAATTGATTGATCATATTAAATTGATTGATAACAATGATGAATTATATTTTTCAATGTTAAAAGAACCTATATTTTTAAACAATTTTGATCCTATCCAATATGCCAAAGAAAAGACACTGATGTTTTTTGATTATATTTTTTCTCAACCTTTAAAATATGCTTATAGAAGAGGAAAGGGAGCTCATATTAATTTTGAACTAAGAGATAAAAAAAGATGTTCTGCTGATTTTACTCCGACTCATAAAAACATAGGAGCTCTTTTAAGAATTCAAAACCAACTTTCTTATAAACTAGGACAAGCTTTGATTTTAAATTCTAAAAGTGTATTCGGTTTTTTATCTTTACCTTTTATAATATTAAGTATTGTTATTTCACATAAACAAGAACAAAAAGCTTATAAATTTAAAGTAAAGAAAAATCCAAATTTAGCTTTACCTCCTTTAAGTTCATATGATGATTATAATGAAGCTTTAAAAATAAAAAATCATTTTTCTTATAAATTAGGAGAAGAATTTATTAAGGCTAGTAAAAATTGGTATAAAGGTAGATTATTCTTATTGCCTTATAGAGTTTTTAAGCTTTATAAGAAATTTAGGAAAAAACAATGAAAAC
>NZ_MJYA01000011.1:0-1840 GCF_001763075.1 Campylobacter sp. BCW_4321
GTTTTCATTGTTTTTTCCTAAATTTCTTATAAAGCTTAAAAACTCTATAAGGCAATAAGAATAATCTACCTTTATACCAATTTTTACTAGCCTTAATAAATTCTTCTCCTAATTTATAAGAAAAATGATTTTTTATTTTTAAAGCTTCATTATAATCATCATATGAACTTAAAGGAGGTAAAGCTAAATTTGGATTTTTCTTTACTTTAAATTTATAAGCTTTTTGTTCTTGTTTATGTGAAATAACAATACTTAATATTATAAAAGGTAAAGATAAAAAACCGAATACACTTTTAGAATTTAAAATCAAAGCTTGTCCTAGTTTATAAGAAAGTTGGTTTTGAATTCTTAAAAGAGCTCCTATGTTTGGCTTGTCTGAAAAATAAAGTGATTTTAAAATTTTATACTCATTTTTCATACTCCAAGGATCTATATCAAATTCTAAAATAGGAGATGCATGTTTTAACATTTCTGCTATAAAAAGATTTTTCAAAATATCAATTTTTCTAAAGTCATGTTGAAATTCTATATGTTTGATTATATTTTTAATCATTATAATACAACTAGCTATATAGTGATATAATTTTGTTTTATAACCATCATATTGAAAATCTTTATAAACACCACTAATAAATGGAGAGATACTTTCTTTAGAAACCTTTCCTTCGTGACTACAAATGCTATTAGCTCTTATCCTATAGGTATATAATTTCCGATTTAAGATATAAATATACTGCGCTTGGAAAAATAGCATAATGCCAAAATGAAAATCTTCTGAAACAACTTTATCTATAAATTTTAATTTAATCTTTTTTAAAAAGATAAAATCAATCATTCCTTGAATACAAAATGCAAATAGCTTATTATCAAGTTTTTGCATCTCCTCAAACCATTCCAAAGAATGAATTATTCCTTTATCTCTTAAAATCATCCAGGTAAAATTTTCATCTGTTTTATTTTCTTTAACACCGTCATATCGCTTTTTCCAATCAAACCAAACCACCTCAACCCCATCCATTCTAGGAACACATTCTTCTATGCAATTTAATTCCCAATAATCATCAGAATCTAAAAAGATAATATAATCAATATCAGGAGCTTTAAAATTTAAAAGTTCATCTTTATTTTTAAAGAAATTTGAACTTTTATATATTTTATAAATATTATAAGGATTATCTTCATTGTCTAGTTTAAATTCTACTAAGGAGTTTTCTTTTAATTCTTGGGTAATGTTTTTAAAATCATATTCTTTACTAAAGAATTCTATGCCTACATTACGAGATGAAGAAAGCCCCCCATTTTCTTTATCAAAAAGTATAAATCTTTCATCTTTTAAAGTATATTCTTTGGCTATATTGAGTGAGTTTTCATCTGTGCTACCATCATTTACAAGTACAACTTGTAAATTTTTATAAGTTTGATTGACAACACTATCTAAACATTCTCTTAAATATTTTTCTACATTATAGATTGGGATAACTACGCCTACGGTTTTCATTGTTTTTTCCTAAATTTCTTATAAAGCTTAAAAACTCTATAAGGCAATAAGAATAATCTACCTTTATACCAATTTTTACTAGCCTTAATAAATTCTTCTCCTAATTTATAAGAAAAATGATTTTTTATTTTTAAAGCTTCATTATAATCATCATATGAACTTAAAGGAGGTAAAGCTAAATTTGGATTTTTCTTTACTTTAAATTTATAAGCTTTTTGTTCTTGTTTATGTGAAATAACAATACTTAATATTATAAAAGGTAAAGATAAAAAACCGAATACACTTTTAGAATTTAAAATCAAAGCTTGTCCTAGTTTATAAGAAAGTTGGTTTTGAATTCTT
>NZ_MJYA01000012.1:0-688 GCF_001763075.1 Campylobacter sp. BCW_4321
TAACCACAAGTCCATTAGAGTCTATAGTTACTTCAACTCCACCTGCTTTAATGATAACACAATCAGGTTTTGCATTAATAATTGTTTCTCCTACCTGTATAGTCGCCTCGCTATCGGCTTTTAACTCATGAATAGTTTTTGCATAAGTTGTGATATTATCAGCTACCATGCTTGTATTTTTATCACTTTCAAATCCTATGGATTCATTACTTGTAAAAAGAATATTGTCTTTGCTTTTATAATCCATCTCTTTCTCGCTTAACACTTGCATTTTATCACTGATATTAATATCATAATGCCCCTCAACCACCTCCTTTTTATTTCCCTTCACATTCCTTATCTCATCCTTATGGATAATAGTATTTTGATTAGCACCTATTTCTATGTCTTTGTTTTCTCCTACATATTCATGAGAGTTTTTAGCCACTCTTACTTTATTATCTACTCCTACATTTAAGGTATTGCTTAATCCTACTATGGTATCTTTAGATAAGCCTACATTAGTTAAGTATTCTCCTCCTACATTGACATTTTTAGCTAAGTCTATGGTTTGAGTATGAATCTTTTTAATCCTTTCATTATAAATTCCATCCACTATAGAATCTTTATCATTTAAGATTCTTTGAGTGAAATTATGCTGGACTAATTCATCATAATCCTTTTGGGCTTTTAAATAAATTTGTTCTTT
>NZ_MJYA01000013.1:0-2405 GCF_001763075.1 Campylobacter sp. BCW_4321
TTAGATCAAGATAATACTATAAAACAAGATACACCTAGTTATTATTTTTCTCCTAAAGATGAAAGCAGTGGTTTAGGAAGACTTAGTATCTTTTATAAAAATGATGAACTTTGCTTGCTTAATTATTCTATTATAGAAAATTCTTTAAATATCAAATTAGAATGTTTAAGCAAACAAAGCTTAGAGTATAAAGACTTAATTTCAAACACTTTAAAAGAACAAAAAACCACACAAGTAGATAAAAAACAAGCTATAGCTAAACTTCATGCTCTTTTAGAAAATCAAAACCTAGAATGTATCCATGGAGGTAAAGTCATACTTAAATCAAACAAAGGAAAAACTTTTAAAGATGATGGTGTGCCTATTATGCTAGAAAGTGATTTATTAAACTCTAGTATAGTAGCTTGTCCTAATACTATAGCAGGTGTAAGTGTTCCTTGTACTAAAGTTGTTAATGTAAAAGGATCCTTATCTCAAAAGAAAGTCAATAATGAATATGTAATCTTACAAGAACTCATATCAGCTTGTATTAGTGATAAAGGTTTTCCTTTAAAAGTAAGCTTTACTCCTACTAAGTTTAAATTTGATCACAGCTTTAATCCTAAAGAGGGCTTAGGAGAACAAAGTAAAAATCAAATAGAGTTAAAAGAACCTATAATAAGACTTCATTATAAAAGTGATAGATTTCAAAAAGATAATTTACCTATCTATAATCTTTTAATCAATAATGAAAAAAAAGAACAAAATAAGGCTTTAAATGAATTTAATATAGATTTAAAAGATTTAAAAGATATAGAGGATATAAATATTCTTAATCAATTCAAACAAGACTTTAGTAAAGATTATGAATTTAAAGAATTAAATCTTAGCTTTGATACTAATTTAATCAAACTTTATTTTATTATCTCAAAAAACATTGCTAAAGTTTATAAAAGTGCTTATAAGGAATTTGAAAACAAAGATTTAGGAGTAGGGTATTTTACACAGCTACATGAGTATGATAAAATCATCAAAAATGCTTTAGAAGATAATAAAGAATTAAACGAATATCATTTTAGTTTTTTAGCTCCTGCAAAAATGCAAAATTTAAAACTTCAAATCGCACAAGGACTAGATGAAATCTTAGAAGATGAAGATAGAAAACAAGAGTTTTATGTTTGTAAATTTGTGGTGGTAAATGGGGTTAGTGAAAACAATACTCAAGAAAAAATCACTCATCTAAGCAATGATGGTCAAAATCTTTTAAAAAATATAGAGAAGCTAAGACTCAAACCTTATAATGATCAAAATGGAAAAGAAATTACTTCATATGTTAAAGGTGCAACTATTGGATATGGACATCTTATAGGGCAAAATGAATGGGATTTGTATAAAAATGGTATTACTTTACAAGAAGCGGATAAATTGTTTAAAAGCGATTTGTTGCCCTTTGAAAATGCTGTAAAAAATTCAATAAACTCTTCCTTAGCACAGAACGAATTTGATGCCTTGGTTATATTATGTTTTAATATAGGGATTGATAATTTTAAAAATTCTTCTGTTGTTAAAATCATCAATGGAGAGAAAACAGGCTGCAAAACATTAAAGGAAGCTTGGATGGCGTGGAACAAAAGTCAAAATAAAGTAATGCAAGGACTAATTAATAGGAGAAATGCTGAATATAAGCTTTACATTCAAGGAGGTTATGAAAAATGGTAATTTTTAAAAATATATTATTGTTTTTATTTTTTAGTACTTATTTATTAGCGCAAGAGGATTTTACTCCACTAGAGCAATGTACCTATGAAAATGAAAAGTTTTGGATAAAAATTTTAAATCTATGTCCAGAGGGTAATATAACTTGTGATAAAGTTGTATATGTGGGTGTCAATAAAAATAATGGAAAATATATTGTCCTAAACGGTAAGTCTATTAGTGATGTAAATATGAATTTTAAAGGATATGTTTTTAAAAATGGTATTTATGAATACAATATTTTTAATAATTTTTTATATATTTCTAAAAACAAGCAGATTATACAAGAATATCGTCTGAAATTATGTGAAAAATAGACACAACAAAGGCAACAAGCAACAACAAATACCTAGAATATGTAAAAAGTTAAAAAGATGCAATAAGAATTACAAGAAGTTTTTAAAGTTATAAAAATCCTAATTAATGAAATCTTAGCTCCTAAATTTTACAACAAATACAAAGATTTAGAAGTAGAGATTGATGATAAGGGCAATGTGCTTAGGTGGATAGGAGAGATTAATAGAGAGACAAAAAATATTAGCAAATAAAAAATGATATAATAATGCTTTATATAAGGAATCTTTTATGTTTATAAGTTCTAAAACAGAGTTAATTCAAACTATTAAAAATTTAACAATCAACAATAAAGAAGTTAAACAGATTGATTTTAT
>NZ_MJYA01000014.1:0-5953 GCF_001763075.1 Campylobacter sp. BCW_4321
TTAGATCAAGATAATACTATAAAACAAGATACACCTAGTTATTATTTTTCTCCTAAAGATGAAAGCAGTGGTTTAGGAAGACTTAGTATCTTTTATAAAAATGATGAACTTTGCTTGCTTAATTATTCTATTATAGAAAATTCTTTAAATATCAAATTAGAATGTTTAAGCAAACAAAGCTTAGAGTATAAAGACTTAATTTCAAACACTTTAAAAGAACAAAAAACCACACAAGTAGATAAAAAACAAGCTATAGCTAAACTTCATGCTCTTTTAGAAAATCAAAACCTAGAATGTATCCATGGAGGTAAAGTCATACTTAAATCAAACAAAGGAAAAACTTTTAAAGATGATGGTGTGCCTATTATGCTAGAAAGTGATTTATTAAACTCTAGTATAGTAGCTTGTCCTAATACTATAGCAGGTGTAAGTGTTCCTTGTACTAAAGTTGTTAATGTAAAAGGATCCTTATCTCAAAAGAAAGTCAATAATGAATATGTAATCTTACAAGAACTCATATCAGCTTGTATTAGTGATAAAGGTTTTCCTTTAAAAGTAAGCTTTACTCCTACTAAGTTTAAATTTGATCACAGCTTTAATCCTAAAGAGGGCTTAGGAGAACAAAGTAAAAATCAAATAGAGTTAAAAGAACCTATAATAAGACTTCATTATAAAAGTGATAGATTTCAAAAAGATAATTTACCTATCTATAATCTTTTAATCAATAATGAAAAAAAAGAACAAAATAAGGCTTTAAATGAATTTAATATAGATTTAAAAGATTTAAAAGATATAGAGGATATAAATATTCTTAATCAATTCAAACAAGACTTTAGTAAAGATTATGAATTTAAAGAATTAAATCTTAGCTTTGATACTAATTTAATCAAACTTTATTTTATTATCTCAAAAAACATTGCTAAAGTTTATAAAAGTGCTTATAAGGAATTTGAAAACAAAGATTTAGGAGTAGGGTATTTTACACAGCTACATGAGTATGATAAAATCATCAAAAATGCTTTAGAAGATAATAAAGAATTAAACGAATATCATTTTAGTTTTTTAGCTCCTGCAAAAATGCAAAATTTAAAACTTCAAATCGCACAAGGACTAGATGAAATCTTAGAAGATGAAGATAGAAAACAAGAGTTTTATGTTTGTAAATTTGTGGTGGTAAATGGGGTTAAAATATGAAAATAAAAAATTTTACTTTAATTGCATCAAATCATAATTTAGAAATCGAGTTAAAAAATCTTACCAAAAATGCTAATAAAATTATTTTTATATGCAGTGATTTTGATGGATATAAAGAAGCTAAGAATTCTTTGTATAAGACACTACATACTATTGAAGATAATTTTAAAATTGATAATACAAAAACTTTTAAAATCATACATTTAAATCAAGCCAATAAAGACGAAATCACAAAAGAACAAAAATTTAGCTCTGATAAAAATTTATCTAGCATTAAAAAAATTATCTTTAATAATTTAAAATTTTTAAATAATGCAATTAATCAAAATGAAAATAAAACGCTCAATAAAATTATTGATGAAAACAATGTAGAAAATATTGAAAATTTTTTAAAAGAAATTCAAAAAGAATTAAATATATTATTAAAAAATATCAAAGAATCTAACTATTTTGAGCAAGAAATTAAACCAAAGATACAACTTACCCTAGATACACTTTTTAATACACTTTTAAAAAATATTACTCAATCTAATGATGATGAATATAAGCAAATTATTAGAGCTATAGCAAAATTTTTTATCAATATACTAGATTCTGTAACCAATCTTAAAAAACCTGTCTCTTTAGTCAAAAAAAATCCTTATGTTTTTGTTGTAAATACATTATTTGAAGCTTATAATTCTTCTGCTGAGTATCAAGAGTATAAGGAACAAAAATATTATTATGATTTTGCTTATCCACTTTTAGAGCTTATTACTAGTAAGCTTTATCCTATTATCGCTTTGTGCAATGAAGAAATTTTATCTGATGTATTAATTATAGATGATAAAGTATTATTAGATTTTTCATCTTATTCTAATGTACCTTCTATTAGTCTTTATAAAAATAGTTTTTATAAAGTTATTTTAGATGAAGAATTTCAAGGTATTTTTGATAATTTTTTAGAAAATAATCTAAAATTTGAAAATGAAAAGTTAGATAATACACTTTTAGTGAATTCTAGTTTAAATAATTTTGATACAACATTAAAAAAAGCAATCAATTTAAATATCTCTAAACTCAATCATTTCTTTTATGCAGAATATCCTGATTTAAATTCTTCCATGCTAGTAGAAATGATATTAGATAAAAAAAATACTGATCAAATCAATACAACCAAAATGGGTAAAAATTATTTGCTTATTACTAATCCACCACAGCTTAACAATGCAGGACTTTGTGAGGACTTGTATCAAAAAAAATTAGGAGCAATAATAAAAAATCGCCCCAAAGCTCTTACAAAAAATGAAAAACTTGCATTAAAAGGCGATTTTCCTAGCAAAAGAGATTATGGTTCTTATTTTATAGAAAGAGATGTTAAAAAAGAAGATGATTATGTATTGCAACTTTGTCCTTTTGTGAAACTTGATGGACAGATTTATCAAAAATATAAAGGGTATTTTAATTTTTATAATCAAACATATTCTTGGATGAAACTTTATTTATTAGAATATATAAACGAACGATTAGAATATGAAAAAGTTAAGCAAGATTTTGCTTATATTGATAGCTTTTTTAAATTGCCTAAAGAACTTGAAGAAATTAGCGAAAAAGAAAAAGAAAAAGTAGAAGAATATGTCGAGCTTTTTAATAATTATTTAGATAATATCAATTCTCGCTATGACCAAACACAATCCAATCTTAACTCAGAAACATTAATGTTTAAAACATATGAAAATGTAGATTTTAAGAAATACTCACCTTTAACGGTTGTTTTATTGACTTTAACTTTGTATGTTTTACAAAAAGACTTAGCTTTTACGCAAGAATATTCTTTGGGATATAAATTGTTTCAGGCAAATATTGGTAATTATCAAAAGATTAAAATACCAAATTATTTTAATGAGTATATTTCATTTATCCCTGATGATATTTATTTTTATGATAATGATAAAAAAATTTATATCTTTTTATCTAAAGAATTAAATAAAAATAAAAAAGAAGATGAAGTTATTTATTTAGATGAATTAGCCAAAGCTATGTTTGAAAATGATTTTGAAGAAGAAGATCAAACTTATGTAAATTTTTTAAAAACCTTAAATGAAAGTTTTGATGAGGAGATTGAATTTGAAGAAAATATACAAACAGACAAAACTCTTCCTTCAAAAAAAGATTTAGATAAAAGCATTCAAGATATTATGCTTGATAAAGAACTTGCAAAATTATCTATAGATATTACTTTTTTTAACATCATTAAGCAACTTTTTCCTTTTACAGAATTTTTTATGAGTCAGCCTGATTTTTTTAAAAAAATGATTTTATTTTTTATAGATTCAAGCTTAGATAAAAAGTATTATGGTAATAAATTATTTTCTAGTTTTAAAGCACATTTTTTTAAAGAACTAGGGATATTTTATGCACTTAGCCCTAAGGGGCGTTTTATAAAAATTAATCCAAAAAGTAAAAAATCACTCAATAAGCTTTTTTTATATCAAATAGGAACAAATTATTATTATTTTAATCAATTAGAATATGCAAGTGAATTAAAAAAGTCAAAGAGTTTTTCAAGATTAGATAAAGCTAAGCAAATTCATTTGATATCAAAAGTAAGAAAACAATTAGCTATTGATTTTTCTATTAAAATGAGTAAAGACTTGAGCGTGGATATATTAAAAAATTTAGCAGGATCTTTTATTGATACACTTTTGCCTACAAATTATGAAAGATTGAAAATTTTATATGAAAAACTAATGTATGAAAAATTTACTTACAATTATGATTTTCCTTTAGCTGTAAAAAAAGAAGAATATATAACCTATCCTTTATTAATAAATTCTAGATTTATGAGTTTTGATTTATCTGAGTTTATTTTTGGTTCTTTATTATGCACGGGTGGGCTTAATTATTATCCTAGTATTGCTTGTGCTACAACTTCAAGTGAAGCTAGGGAATTTGCCTTAAAAAGACTTTTATCTTATATTATTTTAGATGAAAAAAGAAGTGCTTTTATGGAAGATAAAATCAATGAAGGCAAATATATCTTAAATGATAAGGAATTTTTTGAAAAAAACAATATAGAACTTAGAAATTGTAATATATATAAGCTAGAACATTTTCAAAGAAAAGAAGAGTATAAAACACAAAATCCTATGATAAAACAACACCCTATCTTAGCCTATAATGATACTATACAAATTTTATATGAATATGCAAATGGGATTTATAATACCACTCAAGATGAAAAAGGTAAGTTTATAGAAGATAGGCAAAAAGCAAGAAGATTGATGGAAAATTTAGAAGCCATAGGACAACATAATTTGGAAGTGATGTATAAGGGGATAAATGAGGAATATGTAAAAAACAAAAGAAAAAATGAAAATGATGAGGAAGAAAGCGATGATACTAATAAATCCCAAGATTATTCTAATAAGTTTATAGGCAGACTAGCCACTACTATAATCATGGAAGATGGTTTATATATAGGATGAAAGGATAAATAATGAGTGGTAATAAAGATATTTACGAGATTTATACTTCTAATGGACTTATATTAGAAGTTGATAAAAATACAAATCAAATTATATTTGATAAAAGAGAAGATGGGCGTGAAGTAGGCAAATACACCCAAGAATATTCCAAAGCTTTGTTTGAAGCACACAATATCAAACAAAACTCCCCCTACAAAGACTATCAACCCCAATACCTAGATCCTGAATTTCACACAGGGGAGAAATCTACTTTGCTTGAATTTAAAGATTGGCAAAGTATTTATTTAAAAGATCCTATCAAAGGAAGCATAGCTCCTTGGACTAAAGCAGAAAAAGCTTATTATAAATCTTTAAAAACTAAAAAAGAAAGATATAAATATTTAGTTATAAGAAGTGGTATAAGAAGTGTTGTTATAGATATACCTTATGAAGCTATAGGAGCTGTAGATGAAAAAGGAAATGTAGATCCTAAATATGAAAAATTATATAGAATAGTAGATGATAATAAACATAATCTAAGATCAAGTTTATTTCATAATGAATGGGGTATGGCAGCAGGAATATTAGGTGATTATAAATACCTAGCTAATGATATGTCTCAAAATGGTTTTAATGCAAGATTTATCCAAGCTACTATACTTTATATACAATTAAGTGGAGGAAGTAGTATATTAGATAAACCTAATTTATTAGGTGCTATTTATGGTTATGCAGATATTGCTGTAGGAAGTGGTTTAGTAGGAGTGCATAAAAATCCTTTAAGAGAACAAGAGATTAAAACCTTAGCTAAGACTTTAAAACCTGATGAATTTGGTATGCTTCCTTTTATAGATGAGATTATGGGAGTAGATTGGGTGATTGATTATAATAAATATAGAATTGCTCGTGATGAATTTGGAAGTATGTATAAAGCCTTAAGAAGTGATATAGTTGAGGGCAAAATAAAAGATCCAAGGGATATAGATTCTACTTATGAAAGCAGAAGAGAATTTGATCATCATAGGGGAGGGTATTATAATGGCATGGTAAATGCTTATGGTTATGATATTCCAAATGATCGGAGTGAAGAAAGTGCACAATTAAGAATAGATTCTATGATATTAACTGCCAAATTAGCAGCCCTAACTCCTCCTCAAGGCTATCCTAATGCCCCTTATTATTTTACCCCTGAAAATCTAGAATGGTATTATAAAAGACATAAGCTTGATAGACTTCTTGATCCAAGAATCCCTGCTATTTATAGATATAATTTTCCGCAAGAACTTCGAGCTAAAATACTAGCTTATGCTAAA
>NZ_MJYA01000015.1:0-877 GCF_001763075.1 Campylobacter sp. BCW_4321
CTCTTCTAAAATACCATTTGTTTCTTGCATTATGGTGGCTATTAATGAAAGAAAATATTCAAAGTGGTTAATCTTTTCTGGATGGTTTTTATTGAACCCAAAAGAGCTATTTTTATTAATAGCATTATTTTTTAACACAAAAGTTTCTGTATAAATTTGAATATTTTTCATAAAATGATTAAGATACTCTATACATTCACTAAAACTTTTATCTTTGACTTTGTTATGGTTAGCATCTAATTCTAAAAGATAGGAATAAAAATAGAGAGTATTAACAAGAGGTTTTATAGAGTGATCATTTTTCCCTGTATATATACCTAAAGCATTGCTTGCACCATATTGAGCTGAAGCAATGATTTCAATTTTACCATTATCATAAATATGAGTGATTTTTTCTGAAACATCTATAGTGTATTTTCCTAAAAGATCTTGCATAATTTTTATAGTATTAGGGTTGATAGCTATATTAGGAAAATTCCAACCATAAACACTAGGGGAATTAAAAGTATAAACTTCATTAGGGCTAAAAGATAATTTGTCTTTATATTTAATATCGCAATATATCAAAGCCATTTGAGCTAAATACCCACCCAATGAATGTCCTACAAATATAATTCTTTTGTGTTTGTTTTTGATTATTTTATTTACTTGTTCTAAAAATTCTAAAAGAAAAGAAGATTGGATATTGCCATTGAGGGATAGAGTTATGTCTTGAACTATATCTTGAATCGAGCTAATAAAATTATCAGTTTCAGTTCCCCTAAATCCTACTATAAATTCATCTTTTTCTTTATCATAAAACAAAGTAGCACTAAAGCCACTTGTAGTGTTAGGCTGATGAAATTGAACCTCATATCTTTGAATGAAATTTTTAGTC
>NZ_MJYA01000016.1:0-53409 GCF_001763075.1 Campylobacter sp. BCW_4321
GTTTTTATATTTTGGATAAAAATTTAAAATTTTTGATTTTGTATTTTTTAGATATTTTATCTATAGGTTAACCATACTTAATCAAGCATCGCAATGTATTATTTCATCACAAGTCGCATAAGATGCAAGTCTTCACCTTTTGTGATTTTATATTCTATACTTTCACATTTGGGACACTTAAAAACATTTTCTTCTAAAATGCTTGTTTGATCGCATTTTAAGCATAAAATTTCAAGCGGAGCAAGTTCTATAAAAAGTTTGGCATTTTTACAAATATTTGAGTTTTCTTTAAAAGTTTCAAAACAACGCTTAAAAAGATCCACTTCTATACCGCTTAAACGTCCGATTTTTACATAAATTTCTTGCACATTACAAGCCTTATTGTTTAAGGCATTTTCTTCGCAAAGTTCGATTAAAGATTCTACTATACTTAATTCGTGCATTAGCAAATTCTTGGTAAAAGTTCGCCTTTAGGGCTTTCTAAAAAGCGTTTTGCCCCATAAGCGTTTTGTAAAATCACGCGTGCTTTTTTCTCTTCTAAAACTTCTCCTATAATACTCGCATTTACATTGTATTTTTTTAGAATTTCCAAGGCTTTTAATTCATCTTCTTTTTCCACACAAAGCATGAAAGTGCCTTCATTTGCAAGCTCATAAGCTTCATAACCAAAAAGCTCGCAAAGTCCTAAAACCTCATCTTGAACGATGATTTTTTCTTCAAAGATCAAAAGATCATTTCCGCTTTGCTTTGCCCACTCATTTAAAACCGCACTAAGCCCCCCGCGAGTAGCATCTCTCATAGCTACAACCTTTATATCATTTTCTAAAAGCTCTAAAACCTCTTTATCTAAAGCCTTACAATCACTTTTAATATCAGCTTCTAACTCATTTCTTTTGATTAAAACACTAGCTCCATGCCTTCCTATATCGCCTGAAAGAAGTATGCTAAGCCCTGCTTTGATATTTTTACTTTCTTTTTTAGAAATAATTTCACCTAAGGCCGTAGTGTTGATATAAATTTCATCTGCCTTACCCTTAGGAACGACTTTAGTATCGCCACAAACTAACGTAACTCCACATTTTTCACATTCTTCTTTAATGCTTTTTAAAATGTGTTCTAGTTTTTCTAGCTCAAAACCTTCTTCTAAGATAAGTCCTAAGCTTAGATATTTTGGCTTAGCCCCCACCATCAAAACATCGTTAATAGAACCACAAACACAAAGTTTGCCTATATTAACCTCTTCATCTAAAAAAATCGGACTTAAAACAAAAGAATCCGTGCTTAAAGCCAAATTTCCCAAAATCGCCGCATCATTATTTGCGTTTAAAATTTCATTATCAAAGATCTTAAAAAGCTTAGTTAAAAGCTCATTCATCTCTTCTCCACCACCTCCGTGGGCTAAGGAAATATTTTTCATGCATTCACCTTTGAGTATTTATAATACGCCGCACAAGCACCCTCGCCAGAAACCATACAACTTCCTATAGGACTTCTTGGCGTACAAGCCTTACCAAAAACCTTACAATCATAAGGCTTGGCCAAACCTCTTAAAATTTGCCCACAAATACAGGCTTTGCTTTCATTTTTACTTTGCACCGCACAATCAAATTTTCTACTTGCATCATAGGCGCTAAATTCTTCTTTTAGCTCCAAGCCTCCATCTTTAATAAGTCCTAAGCCACGAAATTCAAAATCACACACTCTAAAGTATTTTTTTACTAAATTTTGCGCTTTAACATTGCCTTCTTTGCTTACGGCTCTTTTGTATTGATTATACACTTTAAAAGTGCCTTCATTGCTTTGTTTTATGATATTTAATACACTTTCTAAAATATCAACTGGCTCAAAACCACTCACTGCTATAGGGGTTTTAAACTTTGCTGCTAAAGGCTCATAAATACCATAACCTGTTATCACACTCACATGAGAAGGGCCTAAAAAAGCATTGATTTTTACATTTTCATCATTCATGATCGCTTCTACAGGTGCTGGAACTGTGATATGATTGATATGAAAAAAGACATTATTTATTTTTTCTTCTATAACCTTTTGAAGAAGTAAAGCACTCATAGGCGTAGTAGTTTCAAAACCTATAGCAAAAAAGATGATATTTTTGTTTAAATTTTGCTTAGCAATTTCCAAAACTTCAAGTGGAGAATAAAGTGCTCTAACATCAACCCCTTTAGCTCTTAAATCAAGCAGAGAAATTTCACTTCCAGGCACTCTTAAAAGATCTCCTAAAGTACAAAAAATCGTATCTTTCATAGAGGCTAACTTGATAGCTGTATCAATGCGAACTCTTGGCATAACACAAACAGGACATCCTGGCCCATGGATAAAGTTAATCTCCTTTGGCAAAATAGAAGGCAGGGCATATTTCATAATACTATGTGTATGCCCACCGCAAATTTCCATGATGTTAATAGGATTTTTAAGTTCTTGTTCTATGAGTTTTTTTAAAGCTAAAATGCTTTCTTTATCTCTAAATTCATCGATGAAATTCATTTAAACCCAAATCTCCTTCATCGCTTTTTATCTCTCCGCTATTCATTTTTTCTACTATTTCTTGATAGGTTTTAATGCTTTCTAGTGCAGCTTCTTTGTCGATTTTTTCCATAGCAACGCCTACATGGATTAAGACATAATCGCCTTGTTTTAAAGGCTCATCAATCAAATCCAAATTAACTTTTCTTTTCACACCTAAAGTTTGTACTAAAGCATTGTTTAACTCATCGATTTCTAAAATTTCAGAAGGTATAGATAAACACATTAAAAAAGCTCCTTTTTAAGTTTAAGCACCTTATACCAAAGCTCCATATTAGTACCATTTTTTGCATCAAGAGTGATAATATCTGCTCTAGGATTTAATTCTTTAATCAACTTAATTGCCTCTTTAACATCAAAATCAAAATGATGAGCCAAATCTGCCTTTGTGATTAAAACTATATCAGCCTTTTTAAACATCACAGGATATTTTTGCGGTTTATCACTTCCTTCAGTTACCGAAAGCAAAACTACATTTAAATGCTCTCCTAAATCATAACTTGCAGGACAAACCAAATTTCCAACATTTTCTATAAAAAGCAAATCCACATCATCAATTGCCAAATGATGCAAAGCCTCATGCACCATAAAAGCATCCAAATGACAGCTTTGTCCTGTAGTGATTTGATACGCTAAAGCTCCGGCATTTTTTACTCTTAGAGCATCATTATTGGTTTCTAAATCCCCTTCAATCACAGCGATTTTAAGTTCATTTTTCAAAGCCTTGATCGTACTTTCTAAAAGCGTAGTTTTTCCACTACCTGGAGAACTCATTAAATTAATACAAAGCGTGTTAGCTTCATTAAAATGCGCCCTATTGTGCTTAGCTTCTTCATCATTTTTGCTTAAAATTTTAGAAATCACTTCTATGGTTTTACTTTCTTTTAAACTTAGATTTTCATGGTGGTGATCATGATGATGATCGTGCGTATGGCTTGAATTTATAGAACAGCCGCAATCTTTACACATTTTCTTTCCTTATATATTTTTTGTTTCATTTTAACCTTAAAAGCATTAAAAAATTATGAGTTTTTAGAATATTTGCTTTATTTTTCTAAATTTAAAAAATGCACCATTTGTCCTAAGGCTATGGAGCTATCATTGCAAGGATATTTTAAAGGTACAAAAAAATCAAAATTTTTAGCTTTTAAAATTTCAAGTAAGGTTTTGTTTTGAAAAACTCCTCCACTTAAAAGCACTTTTAAATCATAATCTTTGCTAAAATCTATGATAAAATTTGCTAAGGCATTAAACATACCTGTAATTGCTTTAGTTTTTTCATCTTGCAAAGCCCCTAAAATTAAATTTTTAAAATTAACCTGCCCTTTTTCTACAAAAAGCTTGTAAGAAAAATCAAGATTTTTATCATAAAAAGCTTCACACATTAAGCCAACTTGGGCTTCATAAGAACTTTTTTCTAAGTTAAAAACAATACTTCCAAAAGCATCGATAATGCGTCCTAAAGAGCTTGTTTGTAAGTTAGAATGTGAATAAATTTTTTTAAGATTTTCAAGTTTAATTTTTGGAATTTTTGCTAAAAACTCCTTAGCCTTATCTTCTAAATCATAATGAAAAATAAGACTTAGAGCCAAATTTTGTATATTTTTAATATCACTATTTATAAGAGTGAAATTTTCAAAATGTGCAATTCTTTCATATTCTTTTAAATTTCCTACAAAAACTTCTCCACCCCAAATTTTGCCATCTTCGCCATAACCTGTTCCATCACAAATAAAAGCTAAAGCCTTTTCATCTTTTGCAAAATTTTCTTCGTATTCAAAATAAGCCGCACAAAAATGCGCATAATGATGAGAAATTTTAATCCTTTCTTCAAATTCTTTTGCATAGCTAAAATGCGGGTGTTTATCGCACAAAATCGCATCAAATTTCAAATCATAATTTTGTTTAAAAAATTCTAAAAGTTTAAAAAATCTCTCATGTACATCAAGACTTTTCAAATCCCCTATATAAGGAGAAATTAAAAGTTTATTTTCATAAAAAATCACAAATTCATTTTTAAGCTCCGCACCCAAAGCTAAAAAAGTGCCTTTTTTATTAAAATTTCTTTCCAAATAAAAAGGATTTAAACCCCTTGAAGTACGCAAAAACATAGTTTTACCATTTACCACTTGAGCTATGCTATCATCACTTGCGTTGATAATTTCTCTATCATAATCCAAATAAAAATCAAAAACTTTATCAAGTTTTTGACACAAATTAAACTCATCTTTAATGATACTTTCTCCGCTTAAATTTGCACTTGTTGCCACAAGGCTTCCTTTAAAATACTCAAAAAGCAAAAGATGTAAAGGCGTATAAGCTAGCATAATACCGATTTTATCAACATCAGGTGCGATTAAAGAAAAGGCTTTTTTTGCCTTTAAAATCACAATAGGAGCTAAAACCCCACCAAGCAAAGCCTCTTCTTTTTCATCTATAAAGGCAAGTTCTTTAGCACTTTGTAAATCTTTACACATCAAAGCAAAGGGTTTTTTAGGGCGATTTTTTCTAAGTCTTAGAGTTTTTAAAGCTTCTTCATTAAAAGCATCGCACATGAGATGAAAACCGCCCATGCCTTTAATGGCTAAAATTTTACCTTCCTTTAAAAACTTCGCACTTTGCATAAAAGCTTCTTGATCTTTGGCTAAAATTTCACCCTTTGGATTTTTAAGAAAAACATTGATTTTACACTTAGGACAACTGATGGGCTGGGCATGAAAACGCCTATTTTTAGGATCTTCGTATTCGCTTTTACAAAACTCACACATCAATAATTCTTGCATGGAAGTATTAATCCTATCATAAGGAAGACTTTTTATAATACTAAAGCGTGGCCCACAATGCGTGCAAGTGATAAAAGGATATAAAAAGCGTGGATTTTTTTCATCAAAAAATTCTTTTTTACACTCCTTACAAAGCGCAAAATCACTTAACATAGGCGTGCTTTTTGTATTCTCTAAAGAAGGAGTAATGCTAAAATTCTCATAGTTTGAAATAGAAATTTGCGTCATTATAAGCTTATCTATTCTTGCTAAAGGTGGAAGATGATTTTTTAAATTTTCTATGAAATTTTCACATTCTTTTTGAGCACAAGCAAGGATGATTTCTACCCCAAAACCATCATTTCTTACCTCTCCAAAAAGCTTTGATTTCAAAGCTAGTTCATAAACTAAAGGGCGAAAACCCACCCCTTGCACCAAGCCTGAAATTTTGATCTTATACCCTAAGTGGCACATCGCTTAACTGACAATTTTTAAGATGTTTTAAAGTATTTTTAAGCAAAGATTTATGTTCAAACAAAGAGCCACTTATAAGCGCTAAGTCGCTTTGCTTTTTCTCTCTTAATTCATCATAAGTATCACGTAAGAAATAAGCCAAACTCTCAACCGCTCCATAAGCGATATTAGCACTATCCACACCTGCTAACATAAAACTCATAGTAGATCTTAAAGTTCTTGTATAATCAAAACTTTTATCTTCTTTCAAGCGATAATCAATCTTTACTCCACGAGGCATTTTTGATTCATCAGCAATTTTTAAAAGCTCACTAGCACTCTCTTGTAAATTTTTACCCAAATTTAGCACTCTGCCTACCAAGCCAAGCAAGGAATAAAAATTGTTTTGAAGCTCAAAATTTTCATCTAAAAGAGGAAATTCCTTGCTAAAATTTTCTAAAAGCCTTGCACCAATTTCATCTTTTTTAATCTCTTCATAAAGTTCTTTGCTGTGTTTTGGTAAGCAAAGTTTAAGCAAATTAAGCTCTTTGTTAATAAGCAAAATATCTTCATAATCTTTGCTAAGCTCTAAAATAAAAGCTTTTTCTTTATAACGGCTTACAAGATAAGAAATTCTTGCCATATTTTTATCTTCTTTAGAAAAAATAAGCTCTCTTGCCTTAGCATTGATAAATTCAAAGCCTTCCAAAACCACCACTTGCTCATCTAAAGCACTGATATAAAAATCTTTTTGATATTCTTCTATTTTTTTTACGCTTAAAAATTTATATTCATTTTCAAAAAGTTTTAAACCTAAAGCAAAGCAAAACAAATCTCTAGCAAGTCTGATTTTAAAATCATTAAAATCAAGATTGTGATTTTTTCTAAACATGGCATTAAGTCTTAGCTTCATCAAAGGTTTTTCTAAACTTGCAAGAAGTTTTAAATTTTCATTTGAACAAACAAAAACTGAATTTATAGCCTTAATATCACAAGGAAGTAAAAAATCTCCTATAAATTCGTTCTTAAACAAAGAAAATTCATAAATGCCATTTTTATCTTTTAAATAAATCTTTTTTTCTTGACTTAACAAATCAAAGGCAAGATTTAAAAAAGTATTGAAATTTTCTTCATTGATTTTTTCAAATTCTGATAAATTGCTTGAAAATTCACACTCACAAAACACGCCCCACTCGTTTTTGTTTAAAAGTTTTTTTTCTTGATAGGCATTAGAATTTAAATGAGTAATATAAGAAAATCTTGAAAATTCTTTATCCTCTGGCATACAAGGGTTAAAATCCTGCCCCGCTTTTACATCAAATTTTTTCAAAAAAACACTATGACTCATGAAATTTAAAGAATCACAAAAAGTCTTTAAATTTTCTTCATCTGCATCAATAGAAAAATGATAAATATTTTCTTCTTTGCTAAGGGTGTAGTTATAATTTTTCGCATAAAAACGCAATAAATATTCAAAAATATTATTATCTGCATTATAAATAAAATCAAAATTCAAAGTCATATTATGCCTTTTTTGAAAAATAAACTATAAATATAACATTTTTAACTTAAAAATTCTTTCTCTCTTTGTCTAAAATCACTCATAAAATGCTCCATAAAAGAGTAAAATTCTTTGCTGTGATTGGGGAATTTTAAGTGGCTTATTTCATGCAAAATCACATATTCAATAGCCCTTAAACTCTTTTGAATGAGTTTTAAATTTAAGTTAATATAAGCTTTATTGTGATTACATGAACCCCAACGCGTTTTCATATTTTTAATACTTAAATGCGTGTAAAATAAACCTGTTTTTTGGCTCCATTTTTTAAGATAAAAAGTAAAAATCTTTTTGGCATTTTGTCTTAAAAATAAATCTAATTTTGCTTTATTTTGACAAAGAATTTTATCTTTATCAAAATAAGTTTTTTTAGCATTTTCATCAAATATAATTTTATATTTTTTAGCTAAAAAGATTAATTCATCATCTTTTAAAACTTTTTTTTCAAATCTTTTTTTTGCCTCATTTATCCAAGAACTTGATTTATCTAAAAACTCATAAACACTTTTAAAAGTGCAAAAATAAGGAATGCTAAGAACAAATTCACCCCTTTCATTTAGCCTTAATCTTAAAGTTTTTATGCGTTTTTTAGAATAAAAATAACACTCATCTTTATAAGTAAATGATTTTAAACTAGAGCTTTGCCTTGCCATTTTTTACTTTTCCATCTGTATGAATTTACCATTCCACGCAAAAACTCATCTGCACAAAATCCTATCCAAACCCCTAAAATTCCAAGATTAAAATGAAAACAAAGCACATAACCCACAGGCAAAGATACCCCCATCATAAAAACAAGTCCGCTAAAAAATGGAAACTTAGCATCGCCACTTGCACGTAAGGAATTAACCATGACTATATTGAAAGTTCGTGAAATTTCAAGAAAGATTGAAAGGGCAAATAAAGGTATCATTAAATTTTTTAACTCTTCTTTAAGTCCTAAAATTTGCATAGTAAAATCTTGGCAAAGATAATTCAAAAGTGCCACTAAAGCACTTGCCACCACACTAAAATACAAAGCACGCCAAGCATGTTTATAAGCGATATTTTCATATCTAGCACCGACTAATTTACCTACTATGATTTCATTAGCTATGCTTGTAGCTTGTCCTATAAGCATGATAAGCATTGAAATTTGAAAATAAATCGTTTGCACACTCAAACTTGCTTCGCCTAAGCTTGCTACAAAAGCAAAAGCTATAGTGTATTGGACTATCCACAAAAGATTTTCCCCTGCTGAAAATCCACCTATATTTAAAACCTTTTTTAATACCTCTTTTTCAAGTTTTATCATTTCTTTGATTTTAAGATGGATTTTAAGCTTATAAAAAAGTATCACAAGTAAAGCCGCTATAGCAACAATACGAGCAAAAATATTGCTAAGCCCTACTCCAAAAAGTTCTGATTTTGTATAATGCAAAACATAATAATTTCCACAAATCACCACTATATCCATCAAAAAGCCTATAAGCATGACCCAATAAGCCATATTATAAACCCTTACAATAGCAGCTAAAACAATTCCTATGGCATCAAAAAACAAACAAATTGCAAGCATATGCAAGTAAATTTCGCTATCTTTGAGCAATTCTTGTGGGATTTTTAAAAGATAAAGCAAATACTTCCCATGCCATAAAATAAGCGCGCCACACACAAAGCCTAAAAGTGCATTTAAAAACAAACTTTGATGAATCACTTTTCTTGCTAAAACATGATCTTTTGCACCAATAGCCTGAGCTATCACCACACTACAACCCACACTTAAAAATGAAAAAATAGTGATAAAAAGATCTAAAATTTGATTTCCAGCCCCCATAGCACCGACAAGAAAATTAGAATAATGCGACACCATAGCGGTATTGATAATCACGGTTAAATACTTAGAAAGCAAGTCCCAAAATATAGGAAAACTAAGCCTTGTTAAAGAGAGTTGTTTTTTTGCCATAATTAATGCCTTACAAAGATAAAAGGCAAATTTTAACAAATTTTTCTTAAAATAAAAAACCGCTAAAAAGCGGCTTTATTATCCAAAAGCACCGCTTAGATAAGCCTTGGTTTTTTCTTGTTTTGGATTTTCAAAAAATTCTTTACTTTCACCAAATTCTATAAGCTCACCTAGGTGAAAAAATGCAGTATAATCAGCCACGCGTTTACCTTGTTGCATATTATGCGTAACCATGATCATAGAAAGATTATGACTTAGCTCTTTTAAGAGCTCTTCTATAACACCTGAGCTAATAGGATCAAGTGCGGAAGTTGGCTCATCTAAAAGCAAGAGCTTAGGTTTTATTGCTAAAGCTCTTGCGATACAAAGGCGTTGTTGTTGTCCGCCTGAAAGAGCTAGAGCATTTTGCCTTAATTTATCTTTAACCTCTTCAAAAAGTCCTACTTTTTGCAAACAATCCACCACCAAAGCTTCTTCTTCATCTTTATTTTTAATCATACCATGAAGTTTTGGTGCATAAGAGATATTTTCATAAATGTTTTTTACAAAAACATTAGGTTGTTGAAAAACCATGCCTACATTTTTACGCAAAGCTACTACATCTTGATTTTTAACATCTTTTCCTTCAATTTCTACCAAACCATCGATTTTTGCGATTTTATCATTCATTCTGTTAAAACAACGCAAAAAAGTGGATTTACCGCATCCTGAAGCACCGATGAGTGCGGTAATTTTGTTTTGCTCTATTTGCATATTGATATCAAATAAAGCTTGTTTTTTTCCATAAAATAAATTTAAATTTGTTGTTTTTGCTATCACTTTAATTTTCCTTGAAAATATTTTCTTAATAATATCGCACTAAGATTTAACACGACTAAAAGTCCTAAAAGCACAATAATACCCGCTGCTGTTCTTTCTAAAAATGCACGCTCTGGCATAGCTGACCATGAGTAAATTTGAGCAGGCAAAACGCTAGTTGGATCAAAAATCGAACTAGCTACATCAGGGATAAATGCTATCATACCGATAATCATCAAAGGTGCAGTCTCGCCTATAGCCCCAGCTAAAGTCAAAATAGAACCTGTTAAAATCATAGGCATAGCCAAAGGCAACATAATACCTTTTACCATTTGAACCTTTGTCATACCTAAGGCATAAGCAGCATTTTTCATGTTAATGTCCACACTTTTTAAAGCCGCTTTGGTTGAAACAATGATAATAGGTAAACTCATGATCGCCAAAGTAAGCCCACCCACTAAAGCACTTGATCGAGGCATTCCAAAAAGATTGATAAACACTCCAAGTCCTAAAAGTCCAAACAAGATACTTGGAATACTTGCAAGGTTGTTAATACACACTTCTATAAAATGTGTAAGGATATTTTGTGGCGCAAATTCTTCTAAATAAATTGCTGCTGCAACGCCTATAGGAACACTCACAACCATACAAACAAGCATAACAAGCAAAGTCCCTACAACTGAAGATAAAATTCCTGAATTTTCAGGAGATTTTGAGTCCCCATTTAAAAAGAAATTGCTATTAAATTTAAGCTCTATATCGCCTTTTTGCACAAGATCATCGACTAAAGTTCTTTGTTTTTCACTAAGGCGATTATATTTTTGCTTCATATATTGATCCACTTCTGAATTTGCCAAAAGCCAAGTTTTTTCAGTGATTTGCCCTGTTCTTATTTTTCTTTGCTCAGCACGAGATAAAAGATCATAAACAGGAGAATTTCTATTAGCCTCTACAAAAATATAAGTTTGCTTAAAAGCTCCAATTCCAAGATAACCCACACTTCCTAAAAAGATACAAAGAAAAATTAAATTAATATAAAGCCCCATTTTACAAAGTCTTTTAAAAGACTTTGAAGCTTTTTGTCTTTTTTTAAAAAGTTTTTTCATAAATTTTTCCTTTTGTGAAAGCGATTAATGAGATAAACGCTAAACATATTGATGATTAAAGTGATGATAAAAAGCACCAAACCTAAAGAAAAAGCACTCAAAGCTAAAGAACTATCAAAAGCTTGATCTCCGCTTAAAGCTTCTACGATTTTTACCGTTACTGTTGTCATATCTTCTAAAAAATTCATCGTTAAATTTGGACGCAAAGAAGCTGCCATTACCACTATCATAGTTTCGCCTAAGGCTCTTGAAAGTCCTAAAAGACAAGCTGCAACTATACCAGGAATAGCCTCAGGTAAAATCACAGCAAAAACCACTTCTTTTTTTGTCATACCTAAAGCATAAGCGCCATTAATCCTTTTCTCGCTTACTGCTTCAATGCAATCTTGAGATAACGAAGCCACTATAGGCACTATCATGATCCCCATGATAAAACCTGCGCCTAAAGCACTTTGAAAACTTGCTTGTATGCCAAATAAAGAAAAAAACCACACTATAAAAGGCGCTACGACTATAGCTGCAAAAAATCCAAAAACAACAGTAGGAATCCCTGCAATGATTTCTAAAATAGGTTTTAAGTAATTTTTAGATTTTTTGCCAGCAAAAACACCTAAATATATAGCACACATAACCCCTAAAGGTAAAGCCGTTAGCATAGCAATCAATGAAATATAAAAAGTTCCCCAAAAAAGCGATAGCGCTCCAAAAACACCTTGTTTGCTCGTGCCATCTGCATTCATAAAAGCTGCATCAGCTGCCCACTGACTTGAGAATAAAAAGGTAGCAACACTTTCTTTTTGAAAGAATTTTAAAGCTTCAATTAAAATTGTAAGCATGATAGCAAAGCTTACTATCACGCTTACAAAAGCACATAAAAAAAGTGCAAATTTGATTATTTTTTCTTTTAGCAAAGTTTTTCCTTAAAAAACTTTTCCAGCTTTTACAAGCTCATCATTTAAAATTTTTCTATCTTCTATATGTTTTTGAGAAGCTTTTAATTTATCATCGCTTAAAGGAACAAGTCCTATTTTTTCAAGTTCTCCGCCACTTTTTGCCAAATCATCACTCATGTAAATTTTTGCAAAATCAAAGGCTTCTTTTGGATTTTTCTTAGCATTGATATAAATAAACAAGCTTCTTGCAAGTTCGTATTTTTCATCTGCAATATTTTCTTCACTTGGTGTAACACCATCGATAGTAGCGACATTGATTTTATCTGAGTTGCTCACTAAAAAGCTATAACCAAAAATTCCAAAAGCATCTTTATCAATAGTAAGTTTTGAAACGATTAGATTATCATTTTCACCGCTTGGGATATAAGCACCATCTTGACGCAAAGTTTTATACTCGCCTTTATACTCAGGAATTTTTTTAGACACATCACTCATAACAAGCTCTTCTATAGTATCTCTTGTTCCTGAACTTGATGGTGGACCATAAACACTAATTTTACGATTTGGTAAATTTTTATTGATTTGATTCCAGTTTGTATAAGGATTTGGTATAAGTTTTCCATTTTGTGGAATTTCTTTTGCCAATGCTAAGAAAAGTTCTTTTTTTGTGATATTTAATGGAGCATTGGTTTTATTTTGAGCTAAAACTATACCATCATAACCTATCATAATCCCTACTATATCAGTTACTCCTGCTTTTTTGCAAGTTTCAAATTCACTTAATTTCATAGGTCTTGAAGCATTGGAAATATCAGTAGTTCCTTCACAAAATACCTTAAATCCACCCCCTGTTCCCAAGCTCTCTACTATAGGAGTTTTTGTATTTTTGATCGAAGCATATTCTTCAGCTACAAAAGAAGTAAAAGGATACACAGTCGATGAACCTGCGATTTTTAAATCTGCTGCATTTAAAGCACCACAAAGTGCAAGACTTGCCACACTTAAAGATAGAATTTTTTTCATTTTTTCTCCTTAACTTTAAAAAAAGTAATGGAAGTTTAAAAAAACTTGGAAACATTTTGGAAACATTTTTTATTTTGTGTTTTTCTTAAATATAATTTTTAACTATCAAAAAATTTAGCTTGTTTTTAAAAAAATAATATATCATTACAAAACATTTTAAATTTTAATAAGGAGATAAGAATGCTTTCTAAAGAAGTTATAAAATTACTCAATGAACAAATAAACAAAGAAATGTATGCAGCAAACTTATATCTTAGTATGAGTTCTTGGTGTTATGAAAACAGTCTTGATGGAGCTGGAGCCTTCTTGTTTGCACATGCAAGCGAAGAAAGCGATCATGCTAAAAAGCTTATCACTTATCTTAATGAAACAGATTCTCATGTAGAGCTTCAAGAAGTAAAACAGCCTGAACAAAATTTCAAATCTTTACTTGATGTTTTTGAAAAAACCTATGAACATGAGCAATTTATCACAAAGTCAATCAATACTTTAGTTGAACACATGCTAACACATAAAGACTATTCTACTTTTAATTTCTTACAATGGTATGTAAGCGAACAACACGAAGAAGAAGCACTTTTCCGCGGCATAGTTGACAAGATTAAATTAATCGGAGAACACGGAAATGGACTTTATTTAGCTGATCAATACATCAAAAATATTGCATTAAGTAGAAAAAAATAATCTTTGCCCTATTATGGGCAAATCTCGCTTTGGATTGAAGGTATGACTTATTTTTCTCTAGAATTTAGTATTTTAATGATAGCTTTTTTTGCTATTTATTGGACTTTTAAAAATGATTATAAAATACAAAATATTTTAATTTTAATTTTCTCTTATATTATTTATATTTTAATCAATCCTTATTTCGCCTTAGTTTTATTTATATATACCTTTTTTATACACTATTTTGCCTTGCTTATTTTTGTGCGTCGCAAGCGTTATATTTTCGCTACTTGTATGGCTTTTATTGTTTTAAATTTATGTTTTTTTAAATACTTTCCTAGCATCAAAGGAAGTATTGATGAGATATTAGATTTTTTCGGTTTAGAATTTTTAAATATTGATTTAGTATTTCCAATAGGAATTAGTTTTTATACCTTTACTTCTATCACTTATCTTGTAGAAGTTTGCCAAAAACGCCGTTTAGAAAGCTTTTTAAATTTAGCAACCTTCTTATCATTTTTTCCAACACTACTTTCAGGGCCTATTATGCGAAGTTCTTTTTTCTTTGAACAAGCCTATCAAAAACGCGAATTTAAACATGCAAATTTAATCATCATCTTGCTTGTTTTTGGTATAGTTAAAAAAGTTTTAATAGCCAATTACCTTGGAATTTATGCTAAAAGTATTTTAGACTTTCCACAATCTTATAATTTCATACAACTTTTAAGCGCAATTTACGCCTATGCGATTCAAATATACTGCGATTTTAGCGGATATGTTGATTTAGTTTGTGCTTTTGCTTTAATGTTAGGTTTTACCCTTCCACCTAACTTTAACATGCCTTATCTTGCAAAAAATCTAAAAGATTTTTGGGCTAGATGGCATATCAGTCTTTCAACCTTTATAAGAGATTATATCTATATACCTTTAGGGGGCAATAGAAAAGGAATGCCACGCACTATAGTTAATATACTCATCGCTTTTATACTTTCAGGTATGTGGCATGGTAATACACTTGCTTTTATTGTTTGGGGTTTATTGCATGGTATTGGCATAGTTTTTATACATTTGCTAGCTTTAAGCAAATTTAGTTTACAAAAAATTCCAGCTTTAGGAAGATTTTTAACCTTTCAATTTATATGTTTTACTTGGATTTTCTTTTACTATAGCAAAAATCTAGAAGATGCAATAGAATATTTTAAAGCTTGTTATTATAATTTCTTCCAAATTCCATCTTATAATGATATTTATATGTTGGTTGCTTTTGGGGTTCTTTTTATGATCTATCCTTTATTTATTAATTTTAAAGAATATTGCATTAAGATTTTAAACCTTACTCCATTTTTACTAAAACCTTTTATCATAGCTTTTATTTTACTTTTGGTTTTTGCTTTTATGCCAGATGGAATTCCTGATTTTATTTATTCGAGTTTTTAGATGAGTGCAGTTAGATTTTTCTTCATTTTGATTATAGTGCTTGGCTTGGTTGTTGTAGTTATGAATCAGAGCATTAGCTCTTATATAGAACAAAAATATCACTTTGCATTCTATCCCCATAATGATCTTTTAAAAGAAGCCAATGGCTTCAAAATTAAATTAGAACAAATTCGTGCAATTTTAAGCAACGAACCCTTGCCTCAAACCAATGAAGAAGATACAAATCAAGAAAGTAAATCAACAGATGAAAACTTAAGTAAAATAGATAAAGTTTTAAACACTTTAGAAAATGATGAAAACACTTCTCATAAAGAAACAAATCTAACCTTAATCCAAGATGCAAATATTAGTTTTATCGACAATACCAAATTAGAGCTACAAAATGGAGATGAGTTTTTATTTATCGGAGATTCTTTAATGCAAGGTGTTGCAATAGCCTTAAATAGAGATTTAAGAAATTTAAATCTTAAGGTAACCGATCTTAGTAAACAAAATACAGGCCTTTCTTATAAATCCTATTTTAACTGGTCAAAAGCAACCAATGAAGCTTTTGTTAAAAACTCAAATATTAAATATCTTGTTGTTCTTCTTGGTGCTAATGATCCTTGGGATATTAAAAAAGGAGGAAATTACCATCGTTTTGGCTCCCCTTCTTGGATAGATATTTATACAAATCGTGTAGATGAAATCATTAAAATCGCTAAAAAACATAAAGCCAAAGTTTTTTGGTTTGAAATCCCTCCTGTAAAAAAAGAAGATTTGAACAAAAAAATACAAGTGCTCAATAAAATTTACAGCAATGAAATTCTTAAAAATAAAGAAATTTTTATCAACACTAAACTATTTTTTAGTGTCAATGATGAATACTCAGCTTATATAAAAGATGAAAACAATAGAAGTATAAAAGTAAGAACAGATGATGGGATTCACTTTACCCCAAGTGGTGCAAGAGAAATGTCTAAACTTTTATTAGAACACATAAAACTTAAGGAAGAAAATGCTAGTAAATAAATTTAAAATTATCTTATTGTTTTTTATTATTTTTACTAGCTCTTATGCACAAAATTTAAATACAAATGACACAATAGATTCCATACTCAATCAAAACAAAAATCACCCTGCTTTAGCAAATTATGTATCAAAAAAAGATCTTAAAAATCTAGAAAAAAAATTAGAAAAAAATCAAAACATAGGAATTAGAATTTATGGAGATTCTCATATGGCGGCTGATTTCTTTCCGCGTGTCATAAGAGGATATTTAATCCGCTCTAACTCTATAGGTTTTGCCTATCCTTTACAGCCCAAATATCAACAAAATCTTAATCTTGTTTATTCTTATAAAAACTTTGAAATTTTAAACTCAAGAAATCCTACTAATGCTGGACATAATTTTCCACTAGGTGGGATAATAGCCAAAGCAAAAATCAAAGGTGCAAAAATCAACCTTGATACAACCTTAGATAAAAAAAAATTCAAGATAGGATTTTTATTTAAAACCAAGCAAAATACCAATGCTTTTAGCATCAAAGATGCAAAAAACCAAAGCTATGAGTTAAGAACCACGCAAATTAATAAATGGTCTTATAAAGAACTAGAACTTGATCTTCCTTTACAAATTTCAGCCTTACAAAAGGATGCTGAGCTAGGAGGATATTTCATCACAAATAAAGATAATAATGTTTTCTTAGATACCATTGCAATCAATGGTTCTAAAAGTGATTTATGGCTCTCTTGGAATCAAGCAGTTGTAAAAAAAGAACTAGAACTTTTACACAATGATTTAATTATTCTTGCTTATGGTTCTAATGATGCACTCTTTAAAGGGTTTGAAAAAGAAAAATTCAAAAATAATTTAAAAAAATGGATTGGCATTTTAAAAACTTACAATAAAAACGCTGTTATCATGCTAATCTCTCCACCAACCGTAGTTCAAAAACAAGGTAAAAACTACAAGCTTGCTCCTGATTTTTTTACCATACGCAAAGCATTATATGAAGTTGCTAAAGAAGAAAAAACTCTTATCTTTGATATGCATCAGTTTATGCAAGATAGCGGAGGAAAAAACAAATGGATAGAACAAAAGCTTTCGCTCAATGATGTACATCTTACTATAAAAGGCTATGAGCTGATGGCTAAAAAGTTACTCGAGGATTTAAAAAATATCATCGATTATTAAATTTAATACTTAGGAAATTCTAAGTTTTCATCATTAAAACTTAAAGCTGTGATTTGATAGTAAGAATTAATGGTTTTTAAAAGATTAAATCTAGCTCTTAAAAATTCTTGCTGGGTAGAATTTAAAGTGTTATTTGCATCCAAATAATCTTTTAATTCACTTTTTCCTAAAATATATTTTTCATAATACGCCTTAGCGATAAGCTCTTGTTTAATGTTAATATTTTGCAAATTTTGCAAAAGCAAGGTGTCGCTTTGATAGTCTTTATAATTCAATGCAAATTCATTCATCGCACTTTGTAAAGCTTGCTCATAAGAAATTAAAAGTTGTTCATAAGCAAATTGTGAAATTTTGATATTTTGCTTTACTCTACCATAATCTAAGAAAGGCAAAGAAATCTTAACATTGCCACTTAAAATTTCAAATTTAAAACTATCATCAATTTTTTTATCACTCCCACTTAATGCTCCACCTAAAGAAATGCTAGGCAAAATAGATTTTTGTATGGAAGAATAATCCTTAAAAGCTGATTTTAAGCTATTAAGTTTAGACCTCACATCTGCACGGTATGCTAAGGCTTTTAAAGGTATGTTAAAATCAGGACTTAAGGTTTTAAAATCATTTAAAGATAAAGTTTTAAAATACTCTATATAGGCAAAACCTTCTTGCTTTGCCAATAAATCTTGTAAATTTTTTATGAGTAAATTACGATTTTTATCATTGCTTAATAAATTTTGTTTAGCTCTTAATAGACTTTGTTCTATGTTTAAAAGATCTAATTCTTCTATTTTTCCAAGTTTGTATTTATAGCTATAAAGCTCTTTCATTTGTTCTAAATTTGAAAGATAGACTCGAAGCAATTTATCTACATCGTTAAAATAAGCCAGCTCAAACACATTATTTAAAGCTGTATTGATCATGCTTATTTTTAAATTTTCAAGATCATAAGCACTTGCTTTCGCACTAAATTCACTCGCACTTGCGCTATCTCTTAATTTGCCATAAATATCAAGCTCATGGCTTAAATTTAAAGAATTATTGAAATTTTTACTTTGTTTGCCTGAATTTAAATCTTTATCCGCACCAAAACCCAAATTTCCACTTAAAGTCGGATATAAATCATAATTAATCAAATCGGCTCTAGCCAAAGCTGAAAGCAAAGTTTTTCTAGCAATATTAATATCACTATTATTTAATAAAACAAAATTTAGAAATTCATTTAATTTTGCATTATCATAAGATCTATACCAATCATAAGTGAGATTTAAATCTTTCATTTGTTCTTGAGTTAAATCAACTTCTTTAGGCAAGCTAAGTTTTGCACCACAAGCGCTCAAGAAAAATGCTAAAAAAATGCTAAGTATTATTTTCACTTTATTCCTTTGATAATGCACTAATAGGATTTAAATTTGCTGCATTTCTTGCAGGGAAAAAACCAAAAACCACACCGATAAACATAGAACTTAAAAGTCCCAAAAGCACAGAATAGGCATTTAAAATCATAGGAAAATCAGTACTTAAAGTATTAAAAGCAAAAATAACAAAAATCGATAAAATCACACCTAAAATCGCCCCTATAGTACAAATCATAACCGCTTCGATTAAAAACTGCATCATAATATCTTCTCTTCTAGCCCCTATAGCCATGCGTATGCCTATTTCTCTTGTTCTTTCACTTACAGAAACAAGCATGATATTCATCACTCCTATACCCCCAACAATCAAAGCAATCACAGCCACACAAGCTGTAAGTATCGTTGTAGTGCGTTTATTTGCTGTAATAGCTTGCTTAAAGGTGTCAGAATTAAAAGTAAAAAAATCCTTTTGTCCGCGTTTAATTTCTAAAATTCTTATGATAGCATTTTCAGCCAAAGTTGAACTCACATCATCTTTAACCTTAACTATGATTTCACGCAAATTTCTATCTCCTGTAAGCTTATTCATCAGTGTTGTATAGGGTATATAAAGACGCACTACATTATCTTCTATAGGCTTGTCTGTATCTTTTTGCAAAACTCCTATGATCTTAAAAGGTTGAGAATTAAAAAGTACCACACGACCTAAAATATTTTCACTTTTTTCATCAGGAAAAAGATTTTTTTTAGCGTTAAAATCTAACACAGCAACATTGGTACTATTTTTTACATCATCATTATTTAAAATTCTTCCCGCATCTATCCTTAAACCTTCTATGGCAAAATTATTTACCCCCACTCCTTCAGCTCTTGCACTTAAAGAAATATTGGTATAAGTTGCTACACCTGAAGTATTTGAGTGAGCATCAACTGCTTCTAAATATTCTAAAGATCTTAGCGTTTCTAAATCACTAAAATTAAGCCTTGTTTTACCCGAACGCAAATCCCCAAATCCTTTTCCAGGACGAATTTCAATAGTATTTGTTCCAAGTCTTGCAATGGATTCAAGCACCTTAGCTTGAGAGCCCAACCCCAAAGCTACAACACAAACTACAGAAGCAATACCTATGATGATTCCAAGCATAGTTAAAATAGAACGAAGTTTGTGTGCAAGTATGGAAGAATAAGCTATCTTAAAACACTCAAAGGCTTGATTTTTAAGCAAAGTAAGTGTTTTTTTCTCTTTAGACATTGTTTTTAAAGTGAGTTTTTCTTGAGCTTTTTCCTTTTTAGTATCGCTTAAAATTTCTCCATCTTTAATTTCTATAACCCTTTTAGCTTGTGCTGCAATTTTTGGATCATGAGTTACTAAGACTATAGTATGACCTTGCGCGTTAAGTTTTTGTAAAATTTCAAGCACCATAATACCGCTTTTACTATCCAAAGCTCCCGTTGGCTCATCAGCCAAAATAAGCTCTCCACCATTGATTAAAGCTCTTGCTATAGAAACGCGTTGTTGCTGCCCTCCGCTTAATTCATTCGGTTTAGAATCTAACTTGTGAGCTAATTCTAAATCATTTAAAAGTTTTTTAGCGTTTTGACTTCTTTCTTGTAAATTTTTTCCCGCATAAACTGCAGGTAAAGAAACATTTTCTTTAGCGCTAAGCAAGCTTAAAAGATTATATCTTTGAAATATAAAGCCTATTTTTTCACGCCTTAATCTTGCTTTTTCATCGTTATTAAGTTTAGTGACTTCATACTCATCAAAAACATAAGTTCCACTACTTGGCGTATCTAATGTTCCTATGATATTCAAAAGTGAAGTTTTACCACTTCCACTTTGTCCTATAATAGCAACAAATTCACCTTTTTCTATACTTAAACTTACATTTTTTAAAATGGCATTTTCGCCTATATTTTTGCAAATATTTTTAAGAAAAATCATTAAAATCTCAACTTCATTTTAGGAGCTAAGCCATCAGCACTTGAGCTTACTATCAATTCTTCATTTTCATTTACACCTTCTAAAATTTGAGTATTGATAGAATCTTTAATACCAAGTTTAACATATTTTTTAACAGCTTTTTGATTTTCTAAAATTTCAACATAATAGCCTTTTGGATCACTTTTAATTGCATAAGTTGGCACTGCTAAAACAGCCTTTGCACTTGCTACAACAATTTCATTTTGTATACTCATACCAATACGCAAAAAATCATCTTTATTGGCTACATAAAATTTTGCGTAATAATAAATAGCATTTGATGAGCTTGAGCTTGAAGAACTCGAACTTGATGAGCTTGAGCTTGTACTAGAATCACTCACTTCAGTATCAGCTGGATCTATACTTGCAATCTTAGCATGATAAGTTTTTTGAGGATCATTAAGCAAAGAAAAATCAAGCTCTGTTCCTACTTTTATCTTACTCACATCAGCCTCTGCTATTTCCATCCTTACTTCCATTTCATCTAAATTAGCTATACGGACTATAGTAGGAGTGTTTTGATTAGCATTAACTGTTTGTCCTTCATCTACAGCTACATTAATCACAACACCATCCATAGGAGCAGTAATGGTTGTATAACCTAAATCTTTTTGTGCATTTTTAAGAGTGATTTCAAGCTGAACTACTTGAGCATTAAGCTCTGCAACATTGGCTTTTAAAGTATAATAATTATTTTTTTGAGTTTCTAAATTTTCAAGAGAACTTGCTTTAGCTGCATAAAGTTTTTGCTCTCTTTGATATTGCTTACTTGCAATCTCAAGAGCAACTTTTTTACTCTCTAAATTAGCCTTAGCGCTTTCAAGCTGAGCTTTTGTAATATCTAAATCGTTTTGTTGTTTATCTTTGTCAATTTGAGCGATCAAATCACCTTGCTTTACATGAGTTCCCACATCGACATAAAGTTTTATAATTTGTCCGCTAACTTGAGCACCTACATCGACTTGATCTTTGGCATATACCTTTCCTACTGCCTCTATGGTTTGAGATATATCTTTTTTTTGTATTTTTTGAGTTAAATAGCTGATTTTTTCATCATTATTAAAAAAAATAAAATAAGCCCCAACACTTCCAAGTATTGCAATTAAAATGATTAAAACAATCTTCTTTTTCATAATAACAAATCCTAAAGAAAAATCAAGATTAAATTTTACTCATTTTTTGTGAATTTTTTGTGAATTTTTAATTCTATTTTATAAATTTAAAAATTCTAAAGCCATCATCACATCACCCTGCATTAAAACTTTTAAATTTTCATCATCCCAACAAAAAGTAGAACTATGGTGCAAAGCTGGATGATTTAAATCCTTTGAAATTCCAACAAATACATAAGCTCCCATTCTTTCTCGTGTTAAAAAAGCAAAATCTTCAGCCCCCATGTCAGGTTTAGAAGAAACAATGATATTTTCTTCTCCTAAGACCTTTGCAAAAGCTTTTCTTGCTATTAAAGCAGCTTTTTCATCATTAATCAATGGAGGAAATTCTTTAGTATATTTAAGCTTATAATCTCCACCATTAGATTTTGCTGTAGCAGCAGCTACTTCTTCTAGAGAACTTTTTAAAATATCTTGTGTTTTATCATTTAAAAAGCGCACAGTTCCTTTTAAATAAGCATTTGCAGGAATAACATTATAAGTAGTTCCTGCACAAATTTGACCTACGGTAATCACCCCTGCTTCATAAGGGGCTAAACGCCTAGAAACAACACTTTGTATATTATTTACAAATTGCGTTGCCATAATTATAGGATCTATACAAGTGTGCGGATGAGCTCCATGCCCTCCTCTGCCAATAAATTCCAAATCAAAAATATCCGTTCCAGCCATCATTTCACCACTTACAATTTGAGCAGTATTTTCAAGCAAAGACCCCCATAAATGACAACCAAAAACCGCATCAACATAAGGATTTTCCAATACACCTGATTCTATCATAGGTTTAGCTCCACCGCTTCCCTCTTCTGCGGGCTGAAACATAAACTTAATCGTGCCACAAAATTCATCTTTGAGCTCATTTAATATCAAAGCAGCTCCCAAAAGTCCTGCTGTATGTCCATCATGTCCACATGCGTGCATCTTACCATCAATTTTTGAAGCATAACTTAGATTAGTTTTTTCTTGTACAGGCAAAGCATCCATATCCGCTCTTAAAAGAACGCATTTTGGTTTTTTCTGACTCTTCTTTTTTCCTTCTATAATAGCTAAAATTCCTGTTTTTGCAATATTTTTTTGATATTTAATGCCAAACTCATCTAAAATTTTACACACTAAATGAGCTGTATTTTCTTCTTCAAATTCAAGCTCAGGATGCATATGAATTTGATGTCTTAAATCAACTACTTTATCATAGTACTTTAGTGCTAAATTTTCAACCAGCTTATGCATTCTTTTCCTTAATCTAAATCTTTTATTTTCTCATCTGCTTTTTTACTGTCAAGTTTTTCCAAATTCGCCTCCATTTTTCGTATTTCTTCTTCTCCACTACGCACTAATTTTGCATCAATTTTGGAAAAATCTCCAGTTTTTTTATTTGGATATTCTACCTTAGAAAGTATAAAACGCAATAAATTTAATCTTGCTTTTTTCTTATCATCTGAAGAAATAATAGTCCAAGGACAAGTTGGAGTATTAGATGCTAAAAGCATAGAGTATTTAGCTAAAGTATATTTATCCCATAATTCTTGTGATTTTTGATCTACAGGAGATAATTTATATTGTTTAAGTGGATCACTTCGGCGTTTTTCAAAACGTTTTTTTTGCTCGTCTTTTGATACTGAAAAATAAAATTTAAAAAAAATAATATCACTATTTGAAATCATATTTTCAAACAAAGACACTTCTCTTAAAAAATCTTTATGTTGTTGCGGTGTACAAAAACCCATAACCGGTTCTACTCCTGCACGATTATACCAAGATCTGTCAAAAATCACAATCTCACCGGCCGAGGGCAAATGTGCTATATAACGCTGAAAATACCACTGTGTTTTTTCCACATCACTAGGTTTTTCAAGAGCCACAACGCGGCAACCACGCGGGTTTAAATGCTCAATCAAACGTTTAATCGCCCCACCTTTTCCAGCTGCATCGCGTCCTTCTATAAGTATAAGAACCTTTAAACCCTTGGCTTTAACATGATTTTGAAATTTCAAAAGCTCAATTTGCAAATTCTTTAAATCTTTTTCATATTCTATTGTACTTTTCTTTCTTTTAACAGAAATATAAATTTCATTCTTTTTAACAGCCCCTTGTGTTTTTGAAGAATTATTTTCTTGCATTTTCAAACCTTTATAAAGTATTTAAAGTAAATTTATCATAATAAATTATAATTGAAGCTAAAGATAAAGGAAAAATAAGTTTTTAGGAAATTTATGCGTATTTTTGGTATTATTTTATTAAGTTTTTGCTTATGTTTTGCTTCTATATTGTCTTTAAATGAAGCTTTTAATGTAAAATCAAACTCTTATAATAGTTCTATCTCAATTGATATTGAACTTGGAAAAGATATTTATCTTTATTCTAATAAACTTAAATTATATATAAATGAAAAAGATATAAGTTCTTTGATTAATCTACCTCAAAGCTCTACAAGAGGCAATGAAAATGTTTATTATCAAAAATTAAATTTAGCTTTGCCAAATTTACTACTAGAGCACTTTGCAAAAAATACTACAAATTTAATCAAACTCGAATTTCAAGGTTGTTCTGAACAAGGCTTGTGTTATAATCCTCAAACTTGGTACTTTGATCTCATTTCTAAAAAAGATACTTTTGAAATTTCAAAACCTTATAAAGCTCAAAAAACAGATAAAAAAACTAAAATTGAATCTGAAGAAAGCTCTATAGCAAATTTTTTAGCAACAGATAACTTTTTTTGGATTTTACTAAGTTTTTTTGGCTATGGACTTTTACTCTCCTTAACACCTTGTATTTTACCTATGATTCCGATTTTATCTTCTCTTATCATAGCAAAAAGTAATGCTAAATTTTCAAAAAAACATAGTTTTTTTCTCTCTTTTATCTATGTTTTTTTCATGTCTTTAGCCTACGCTATTGCTGGAGTTATAGCAAGTTTTCTAGGAGCAAGTATTCAAGGAATTTTACAAAAACCTATTATTTTAATTCTTTTTGCTCTAATTTTCATAGCTTTTGCTTTTGCTATGTTTGGAGCTTTTCGTTTCGAATTACCATTAAGATTTCAAACCTTTATACATAAAAAAAGCGAAAAAGGAAAGGGAGTTGTAGGTATAGCTATTATGGGATTTTTATCTGCTTTAATAGTAGGTCCTTGCGTAGCAGCCCCTTTAGCAGGTGCTTTAATTTATATAGCCAATACAGGCAATGCTTTATTAGGTGGTAGTGCGCTTTTTATCATGAGTTTTGGCATGGGTATACCTTTGCTTTTCATAGGCTTAGGATTAGGTTTTATTAAACCTAGTTTTTGGATGGAAAAAGTAAAAATTTTCTTTGCTTTTGTTATGTTGGCTATGGCTATTTGGATACTTTCTAGAATTATTGAAGAAAATTACATTTTAATTGCCTATGGAATTTTAGGTGTATTTTTTAGTGTTTTTATGGGAATTTTTGAAAAAAGTTTTACAATAATTTCTAAAATTAAAAAAAGTATTTTAATTCTTATTTTAGCTTATTCTCTAAGTATTTTCCTAGGGGGACTTTTTGGGGCTAAAAATTTCTTAAATCCTTTAAATTTCAATACTATATCTGCCTCAAAACCTGCTTTAAGCTATGATTATATCAACAATTTTGAACAATTAAAGCAAGAAATACAAACAAATACAAAGCCCATAATGCTTGATTTTACTGCATCTTGGTGTGAAAATTGCAAACTTTTAGATGAATTGACCTTTAGCGATGAAAGAATCATACAAAAAATGCAAAATTACAAACTTATCAAAGTTGATGTAAGCGAAAATAATAATGAACAAATTAAAACCATGAAAGAATTTAATGTTTTTGGCCCACCTGTTTTAATTTTCTTTGAAAATGGAAAAGAAAAATTAAAAATCACGGGTTTTATCAGTGCTGATGATTTATTAAAAAAACTAGAACCATGAAAATTCAAAGTTTGCAAATAGGGAAAATTAAAAACTATAAAAATTTCCAAAGCGCATTTATTAAAGATACTTACCTAGAAGAAACACAAATTGATTTTCTAGGTATTTTAGATGATCAAATAGCTGATAAAATTCATCATGGAGGCTACCATAAGGCTATTTTTGCCAACTCTTGTCAAAACTATCCTATATGGGAAAGATTTCTTAATAAAAAGCTAAATTTTGGCTCAATGGGTGAAAATTTGAGCATCGATGGGCTTTGTGAACAAAATGTTTGCATAGGTGATATACATCAAATTTCAAATGCAATACTGCAAGTAAGCGAACCTAGAAAACCTTGTGTAAAAATTTCTAAAATTCACAATAATCCAAATTTTACACATGAAATTTTTAAAACGGGCTTGAGTGGATGGTATTATAAAGTTTTACAAGTTGGACAAATACAAAAGCATGAAAATATTAAAATTTTAGAAAAAAATTCTACTTCACTTAGTGTATTTGAACTCAATCAACTTTTTTACTCCCCGCATCAAATTCTTAAGCAAAATCTGAATTTATTAGATAAATTAGAAAAATTAAACTCTCTCATATCTCAAAATTGGCACGAAACGATACACAAACGCTTAAAAAATACTTACGATATAAGCTATATGGATAGCTTATAAGTTTTTAAAGTTATTTTTAGGTAAAATAATTCTTTTTCGAAAGGATAATCATGCAAAGACAAACATGGAGTAGCACACTAACTTATATTCTAACAGTTGCTGGAGCAACCATAGGATTTGGAGCAACTTGGCGTTTTCCCTATCTTGTAGGAGAAAATGGTGGCGGTGCTTATGTATTAGTTTTTTGTATAGCTATGATTATCATAGGCATTCCTGTTATTTTAGTTGAAAATGTCATAGGCAGAAAAGCGATGACAAATAGCGTAGATGCTTTCAAACAAAAATGGCAAAGTATTGGATATATGGGACTTTTAGGAAGCTTTGGCATAATGGCTTACTACATGGTACTTGGAGGATGGGTTTTAGTTTATATTTGGGAATTAACCCTAGGGAATTTTAGTCTTGCCAATGTAGTAAGCAAAGAATTTACTCATCAGTTTTTTAACGACAAAATAGCCTTCAATCCTTTAGGAGTTGGTATTTTTACCACTGTTTTTGTAATTATTAATTATATTATTTTAAAAAGAGGCATTATAGATGGTATAGAAAAATCCGTCAAATTTTTAATGCCCTTATTATTTATCTGTCTTATTGTTGTTGTGGGACGCAATTTAACCCTTGATGGAGCTATAGCTGGAGTTAAATTTTATCTTGAACCTGATTTTAGTAAAATTTTATCATCAAAACTTTTAATCGATGTTTTAGGGCAAGTCTTTTTTGCTTTATCCCTAGGTTTTGGGGTGATGATAACACTTTCATCTCATCTTAATAAAAATGAAAATATGGCAAAAACCGCTATTTATACAGGGGTTTTAAATACCATTATAGCTGTTTTGGCTGGTTTTATGATTTTTCCAGCACTTTTCTCAGCAGGACTTGCTCCAGATAGCGGGCCTTCTTTGGTTTTTGAAACTTTACCTATAGCATTTTCTCATATCCATTTTGGTACCATTGTGTGTATTTTATTTTTTGTCTTACTCTTGATTGCAGCTTTAACCACAAGCTTGCCAATTTATCAAGTTATTATTAGCGTATTAGAAGAAAAATTTAAATATTCTAAAAATCTTTCTATTAACCTAACTCTAGGGTTTATCTTCATACTTGGCAATCTTCCTTGTATTCTAACTTATGGGCCTTGGCGTGATATTGTTATCATCAAAGGAAAAAACATTTTTGATAGTTTTGATTTCATTAGTGGAAATATTTTGTTTGTTTTAACTGCATTTTTTTGCTGCATTTATGTAGGTTGGATTTTAGGCAAACAAGAAAGTCTAAAAGAACTTAGCAATAACAATACACTTAAAAGTTCATGGTTTGGAATTTGGTTTTATTATGTAAAATATATAGTACCTTTGATTATTTTAATCATTTTTATCTATGGAATTTTAAACTAATTTTTTAAATTTATATCTCTCTAACATAGTGGAATTTCCTAAAATTCCACCTTGATGTATATAAAGCAATGGTTTTTTCCACTCTTGTTTTAATGCTATACTTAATCCTAAAATATCATACAACAAGTCAAATTCTATATTGCACTTTAACTTTAAATCCATGTAAAGCTCATAAAATTCTTTATACGGTCTAGCAAAGTGATATTTTTTATCACTTGTTAAAAATTCTAAATTTGAAAAATCATAGCTTGGATCTAATGTTAAAATTTGTTTTTTAAGATATTTAATATCACCTACACAAGCGCAAGTAAATACTTTAAATTTAGAATACTTTGCCAAAAAAGCTGCCGAAGTGCCTGTACCCGAAGGTAAAAAAATATCAAAATCAAGCTTTAAACTTTGACTTTGCATTTGAATTTCTTGAGCAAGCTCCATATAGCCATATTGAGCTTCTAAATTAGCCATGCCTTGTTCTATAAAAATATCATCTTTTTTACACAAAGACAAGGCAAATTGCTTTAAGGATAAAGAATGGATATTTTCTACAAAATCAACACCATTTTCTAAAGCTAAAGCATAGTTTCCACAAGGATTATTCTTAAGAAAAGTAGAAATTTTTTCACAAGCAAAAACAAGCTTATATGATCTTTGTTTAGCAAAAATACTTAATGCCGCCAAAGCATTACTTTGGCTTCCTCCATAACTTATAAAAGATTGATTTTTAGGATATCTTTGATGGATATAAAAAGCAAGTTTCCTAGCTTTATTTCCATTAATTTCTCCTAATAAATCATCTCTTTTAATATAAAATTCAAATCCGTTAAAATTGATTTTTTGTATAGGACTAATTGTTTTAATGAAATTCAAAGAATTTTTCTACATCTTTTAAAGCATTATCATTTTTAATGCTAAATTTTATCTCTATGCGACGACTCTTATCCTTATCTTCAACTCCGTTGACAAACACAGGATCTGAAAAAGAACGTCCACTTGCCATTAAAAGCTTTTGAAGCTTATCACTCTTATAAAAAGTATAGATAAAATTCATCACCTCATAAGCTCTTTTTTGCGACAAATCTAAATTATAAATATAAGATCCATCACTATCAGTATGTCCTTCAATAATGATATTTTCAATGTTAGAAAAAATTTTTGGATCTTCAAGAATAGCATCAAAATATTCGCTTAAGATTTTTCTCAAACTTGCCTTTGCTTCATTTTTTAACACATAAGAATCTTTATCAAAAAGTACTTCAGCAGGCAAAGAAATAGATCCTGTCTTTTCATCTATAGTGATATTATTATCAAGTTTGCTTTGCAATTCCTTGCTTAAATTTTCACGAATCAAACCAAGATTTTGCACCTTTTCTTTAGCTTTTTGAAAATCTTCTTGTAAATTTTTAAGCTCTTCATCTTTTTTCTCTAATTGACCTAGTAAAATCAAAATTTGCTTATCTTTATTATCTAAAGTTGAGTTCAAATCTTTACTTAACTGCTTGTAATTTGTAATATTAGCCTCTAATTCTGCTTTTTGAGAATTAGCAAGATTTAAAGCACTAGAAGCATTGTTTAAATCAGAACTTAGTTTAAACACTATAGCTTCTTTATTTCTAAGCTCTTCTTTGCTCTCCTCTAAGCGTGCCTCTTGTTTATTGAGATTGTCTTTAATTTCTTTTAAATCACTTTGAGTTAAAACATATTTTACAACAATAGCACCTATTAGCAAAATAAAAACAAACAGCAATCCTGCCATTAAATCAGCATAAGCTATCCAAAAATTGCTATCTTCTTTTGACTCATTTTTCATTTATTTTCTTTATCTTCATTTTTTAACTCATCATTGCTTTCTTGCTTAGATATTTCTGCTTGAATTTCATCTTGATTTTCTTCAGTCTTAGACTCTGAAAAATCTTCTATTTGTTTGGTTTCATTTTCTTTATTTTGATTTCCATCCCCAGAAAGCTTACTCATCATTTGACTTGTTTCTTCATCAAGTGCTTTCATTTCTTTTTTAAGCTCATCCATCATTTTGATTTTAGCATCGATACTTTTTTCTTCTTCATATACTTCCTTAAATTTATGCATACCTTCAAACAAGCTTGCTTTAAATCCCTCAAAAACCTTTTCTTGACTTTCCAACATTGCTTTTTCATAAAGTTCAAAATTTTTGCCAAAACGCTCTACTTTTTCATCGAATGCACTTAGCGTCTTATCAAGATGATGAATTTTATCACTACTGATATCGAGCAAGCGATTATATTGTTCTGACATTCTTGTATTGATTTCTTTCAAATTTTGATTGAGCAAACCTATGCCATTTAACATTTCACTATAAAGCTTTCCAAGATCGCGTTGATCTCTTTGTGCTTTACTAAGCTCACTCATGGTTTGTTTGATGTGTTCACTACTTAATCTAATAGCTTTTTCTTCTACATTTAGCATATCTTGAAAAATGCCAAATTTTCTATCAATAGCATGATCAAGCTCTGCAAAAAAATCATCATTGCTAACTTGTTTAAAAATTGCTCCAATTTTTTCAAAATGTTGCAAACTCTCAGTTAAATATCTTTGATCAAGCTCTTCTTTTGTCCAAAAAAATCCACTTGTAGCGTTTTTTTGACGATTTAGTAAACGATCTATTTTACTTTTACCATATTTTTCAAAAAACATCCACCATAATGCAAGAAAAATTCCATAAATTGAAACATAAAAAGCAGTTCCTACTCCACTTAACAAATCTGCAATTTCTTGTTCTAAAGCGGCTGTATCACTAGAACTAAAATTTGGCATTGAAAAAGCTATGCTGATAAAAGTTCCTAAAATTCCCATCATTGGAAAAATTGCCGAACCTATACTAGCAAAATTCTCATTTCTTGCACCTTTAATATATGTATAAGCAAAGTCATCAAAATTGGCATTTGATTTCGTGTCTTTCCCTATGGCAAGAAAATGCCTCATAATATGTCTTTTTAAAGCCTGTTTAAATTCATCTTTTTGTTGTTCAAAAATACTATACGCATACTCAGCACTATGTCTAGCAAAAATCAATGCTGTAAAAAAAATCACACCTGTCATAATAACCGTATGTAATTCAACCTTAAAGTCAATTACATTAAAATAACCTAATAAAATCAAAATATAAAGAAAAGCTGGAATAAAAATAATTTTAAAATAAACCAAAGAACCTCTTGCATCTTTGCCTTCAGGCAAAACAAGTTCTGAAATTTCATCTGATTTAATCTCCATGAAACCAATACCTCAATAAAAATTTTATTTTAAAGATTGCTACTTAATTTGATAAAAATTTTTAAAACAAAATAAAACTAAGCCTTTAAAATGCTTAGTTTTTGTTTATACAGTTTAAATCTTCAAAAGCGACTTCAAGACGCTTTATCATGCTTTCTTCACCACTCCTTAACCAAACACGCGGATCATAGTATTTTTTATTTGGCTTGTCATCACCTTCTGGATTTCCAATTTGTCCTTGCAAATAAGCCCTATTTTTAAGTTCATATTCACGTACCCCATCCCAAAAAGCCCACTGGGTATCTGTGTCAATATTCATCTTAATTACGCCATAACTTACTGCATTTTTAATATCTTTTAGCTCGCTACCGCTACCACCATGAAATACAAAATTTATAGGCTTATCATTTTTTAAAGCAAATTTATCTTTGACAAATTTTTGCGAATTTTTTAAAATTTCAGGTTGTAAGCTAACATTTCCTGGTTTGTAAACTCCATGTACATTTCCAAAGCTTGCTGCAATTGAAAATTTATCACTAATTTTTCCAAGTCTTTCATATGCAAGTGCTACATCTTCTGGTTGGGTATAAAGCTTAGAATTATCAATACCTGTATTATCCACTCCATCTTCTTCGCCACCTGTACAACCTAGTTCTATTTCAAGCGCGACACCTAAAGCATCAAGTTTTTGAAGATAAACTTCACATGTGTTAAGATTTTCTTCTAAACTTTCTTCGCTAAGATCAAGCATATGAGAACTAAATAAAGTTTGTCCATGGGTTTTTTTATATTGTGCATTTGCCTCAATAAGCCCATCAATCCAAGGTAAAAGTTTTCTTGCGGCATGATCAGTGTGTAAAATCACAGGCACACCATAAGCTTTAGCAAGTAAATGTACATGTTTAGCCCCACTAATTGCACCTAAAACTTCTCCATTAGGACAATTTTTCCCTGCATAAAATTTTGCCCCACCATTTGAAAACTGGATAATAACTGGAGAGTTAACTTTTTTTGCAGCTTCTAAAACTGCATTAATAGAATCAGTTCCTACAACATTAACAGCAGGAATAGCAAAACCCTCTGCTTTAGCATAGTCATAAACTTTATTAAGCTCATCTCCGCTAATCACTCCTGCTTTTACAATGTCTAAAACACCCATTATTTATATTCCACTTTAGCACTATTTAAAAGATCTTGGCCTTTTTGATTGATAACTTTTTTAAATTCTTCAAATTTAAGTCCGTTTTCAATACCTTGTTTCACTTCATCAAATTTGATTTGACCTTTAGCCTGCGAATTTTCTTTTAAGATTACATGATAGCCAAAATTCGTTTTTATCGGAGTTGTAGTAATAGTACCATTTTTAAGTGCGAAAGCAGCATCTGTAAAAGGCTTTACCATAGTTGATTGATCAAACCAACCAAGCTCACCACCTTGGTTTTTTGAACCTGGATCAATTGATTTCTCTTTAGCAAGCTCACTAAATTTAGCATCTAGCTCTTTACCTTTTAAACCTTTAAGTTCGTTAATAATATCCTTAGCTTCTTTTTCTGTCGCTACTAAGATATGTTTTGCTTGCACTCTTGCAGGTTTTACATATTTGTCTTTATTTTGTTCATAAAAAGCTTTAACTTTAGCCGCATCAATTTTAATTGTATTTAAAATTTTCTCTTGATAAACATTAACAAGTATTGCATCTTTTGCACGATCAAGTTCTTTTGTGTATAAAGGATCTTTTTCTAAATTTTGTTTTTTAGCATCTTGTAAAATTAAGTCTTGCATAATATACTGCTGAATAAGAGCTTTTTTTTGATTATCTGGCAAAGTTTTAAAATCCTGTCCTCTAAGCATAGGGGCAAAAAATTCACTTACTTCTGTATCACTAATGCTCTTGCCATTAACAGTGGCTACTGTAGCTGCATTTACATTTAAAGCTACACCTGCAATCAAAGCTGCTGCAACTAAAGAAATTTTTTTCATTGGGTTTCCTTTTTAATAAAATGTATATAAAATCGATTATATCTAAACTTGGTTTAAAGCTAATTAACTAAAATTAAAAAATGAAAAGAAATTTAGAAATCAAAGAGCTTTTTTTAAAACATTTTGAGAAACCTGTAACAGAACTTAAATTTTCAAATTTATACGAACTATTAGTCTGTGTGATGCTTTCAGCCCAATGCACTGATAAAAGAGTTAATCTCATCACTCCTGATCTTTTTAAAGCTTATCCTGATATCAAATCTCTTGCAAATGCAAATTTATCAAGCCTTAAAACCTACATACAAACTTGTTCATTTTTTAATAATAAAGCACAAAATCTTATAAAAATGGCAAAATCAGTTTGTGAAAATTTTGACGGAGAAATTCCCCTTGAAGAAGAGAAATTAAAATCCTTAGCAGGCGTGGGACAAAAAACCGCCCATGTGGTTTTAATAGAATGGTGTGGAGCAAATTTCATGGCTGTAGATACTCATGTTTTTAGAGTTTCTCACCGCTTAGGACTTAGCAAAGCAAAAACTCCAGAAGCTACAGAAGAAGATTTAACACGCATATTTAAAGATAATCTTAACTATCTTCATCAAGCCATGGTTCTTTTTGGACGCTACACTTGTAAAGCTAAAAAACCTTTATGTAAAGAATGTTTTTTAAATCATCTTTGCAAAAGTAAAGATAAGGAACTTAAATGAAAATTTTCATCTTTTTACTCGCTATATTTCTTAATATTTTCGCCTTAGAATCTTACAAGCCTAGTGCTGTTTTTTCTTCTTATTTTAACAACATAAACTGCTCGCAAATCTTAGATAAGTTTTTTTATCTAAATTGCTATGATTATAAACTCAAAGGTACAAAAGCCATTGCTTATAAAGCAGAAGCTTCAAATTTAAAAAATAAACAAATTAAAAAACGCCCTCGCTTTGAAGATGATACAAATATTCCTAAAAAATACCGCACTACTTGGAGTGATTATAAAAACAGCGGCTACACGCGAGGACACACTGCACCCAATGCTTCTTTTAGCTTTAGTAAAGCTGCTCAAAATTCAGTATTTTTAATGAGTAATATTACCCCACAAAATGCGCAAATAAATAATAAAATTTGGAATGAAATCGAACAAAGAGAAAGAAATTTGGCTTTAAAATTTCAAAGTATTGAAGTTTTAAATTTAGTACTTTACGATAAAGAACCACAATACATTAAAAACCGTATTGCTATACCAAGTTTTTATGTAAAAATTATTAAAACTCCGAAATTTAAAGAATGCTATCAAGTACCAAACCACGAAGTAAATGATGAAAATATTAAACAGTATCAAATAAATTGTGATAAATTTTAAGGTATAAATTATGGAGATAAATGCTCTTACAATAACCACTCTTTATATCATAGGTATTTCCGCAGAAGGAATGACAGGGGCTTTAGCTGCAGGACGCCATAAAATGGATCTTTTTGGAGTTATTTTTATTGCTCTCGTAACAGCAATTGGAGGCGGAAGCATACGAGATGTGCTTTTAGGACATTATCCTTTAACTTGGGTTAAACATCCTGAATATATTATTTTAATCTGTTTTTGCGCCCTTATAGCCACAAAAATTCCACGTGTAGTAACCAAGCTTGAAACTTTATTTCTAACTCTTGATGCTATAGGACTTGTTGTTTTTAGCATACTTGGAGCTCAAATAGCCATAGATCAAAATCATGGGTTTATCATAGCCGTTGCTGCTGCTGTAATTACGGGTGTTTTTGGTGGAATTTTAAGAGATATTTTATGTATGAGAATCCCTTTGGTATTTCAAAAAGAAATTTATGCAGGAATCGCCATAATTGCAGGAACAATCTATTACTCTCTAATAATTTGGCTTGAGCTTAATGCTCTAGTTTGCACACTTTTAACTCTTTTTATAGGAGTTATTGCAAGACTTTTAGCTATCAAATATCAATGGTCTTTACCTATTTTTTCTTACAATGAAGAAAAATAATTTATCGTTGCTTTATGCAAGTTTGCTAAGATATTAGAAATTTTAGGAGATTGATAAATGCAAAGACTAAGTATTTTACTTACAATTTTAATAATTATTAATATAACAGCTTGCGATAGCAAAACAGAAAATTACTACAAAAATCATCCTAGCGAAGCAAAAGAAAAAGCAAAAGAATGCAAAGAAAGCGGAACTCTTAGCGAAGATTGTATTAATGCATTAAAAGTTGGTATTAAGCCAACAAATGAAGAGAGTAAATACAGTCCAAACACACCAAAAAAATCTGATAATCAGATATCAGAAGCTTTAAAGCAAAATGATTTAAAAAAAGAAAAAATCACAAAAGATATTAACCAAAGTTCAGAAAATAATGAAAGTATTATAATGCCGCCCATAGCAGAAACACCTTCTGAAATTTATCCTTCCAAAACAACAGAAAACAATCAAAGTTCTATCTTTAGTGATGATATTAATATAACACAGGAAAAATTACCATGAAAATAACTCTTTTTTTAAGCCTTATTGGTATATTTTTTGCAGCATGCGAACAAACCAAAAGTGTAGAATATTATCAAAATCACCCTGAAGAAGCAAAAAAAAGAAGTTTAGAATGCAGGCACAAAGCTATCATCAGTCAAGATTGTGTTAATGCGTATAAGGTAGGTTTTCCAAAAGATGAATGGGAAAATGAAAATATCTCTAATCCTTAAAAGCTATAAAAGTTTCAAAATTTGCCCATTTAAAAATACTTTCTATTTTCTTAAAACCTGCCTTTTCTAGCATGTTTAAATTTTCTTTTTGACTATAAGGAATTAAAACATTTTCTAAGGCTTCTCTTTTAGCTGCAATTTCAAATTTAGAATAGCCTTGTTTTTCTTTGTAGTCTGCATAAAGTTCTATGATATTTTTAGACAAAAAAGCATCTTCATAAAGGATTTTTTCACTCATAATCAAAATGCCTTTAGGATTTAAATTTTTATAAATTTTATCAAGCAATTCCTGTCTTTTAGGAGGACGAATAAACTGCATGGTATAATTTGCCACAAAAACATCGCAAGTAAAAAAATCAAATTCGCATAAATTAGCTTCAAAAAAACTTATATCAAGTCCATAAGCTTTAGTTTTTGACTTTGCAACTTCAAGCATAGAAGCAGAATTATCCACGCCAAAAAGTTTAAAATCCTTTCTTAGATTTGCCAACAAAATCAAAAAATTAGCACTTGAACAGCCCAAATCACAAATACTTGCATTTGCAAGTAAAATTTTAGCCAATAAATTAGCACAAAGTTCTAAATTTTCCCTATAAAATGGTACAGAACGATTAATCATATCATCAAAAACACTAGCCACGCTTTTATCAAATTCAAATTGTTTTTTAGGGCTTTGTTTAAAAAGTTCATCTTTCATCATTTTTCCTTAATAATTCTCTAGCTTGTTCTATGTCTTTGGCAATTTGATTTTTAAGTTTTTTTAGATCTTGAAATTTCTGATTCTCTCTTAGAAAAGATATAAACTCAAGTTCGAAAAACTCCCCTTGTGTGAAATTTTCACCCAATTCCTCTAAAATATGACTTTCTATGGCAAAATTTTCATCGCTTGATCTTACACCTAAAAAACTCACACTTTTATAAATATTTTTTTGGCTTTTTAACAAAGTAGCATAAACACCATTTTGAGGCAAAAAATAGCCTTTACAATCTAAATTTATAGTCGCAAAAAGTTCTTTAGAGCCCAAACCTTGTCCTTTAATCAACTTTCCTTTAATACTATAATCTCTTCCTAAAAATTCTTTTGCTTTTTGTAAATTTGCTTTTGATAAAAAATCCTTAATTAAACTTGCATGAACACCTACTCCGCCTATACTAAATTCATCAACTATTATAGTTTTTATCCCACTTAAAGACTCAATATCTTTAGCACTATAAGCCCTATTTTTCCCGAAAGAAAAATCATATCCCACTACTATAAATTTCAAATTGATAAATTCTTTTTTCAAAAAGCTTAAAAAATCTTTACCATCTAAAGATTTTATACTTTCAAAATCCACTTCTATAACTTTTTTTCCTGAAATTTCTTCTTTTTGACGATTTGAACAAAGAAATTGACCCTTAAATTTATTAATAACCAACAAAGCCCCATTCTCATCTAAACATTTTACAAGTTTTAGATGCCCTAAATGTATACCATCAAAACAACCTATAGCTAAAGAAGTAATATTAATTTTTGATATAGTAGTAAAAATATTCAACATTACCTTCCTTTCCTTTAATGCTTGATTTTTGCGTATTTTTTAAAAGCCAACCTAACTTAGCACATGCTTTTTCAAAATCCATTCTTGCCTTTAAGATTGCCTTGTCATCTTTTAAAACACCTTTTTTATCTCTTTTGATATTTTTTCCCACTTCAAACTGAGGTTTAAAAAGTAAAATAATTTCCTTTAAAGCTAAATTATCGATATAATAAAGTAAATTAATAAGAGAAATAAAACTCACATCACAAGTAACAAGTTCAAATTTTTCTTCACTTTTAAAGGCTCTAAGATCTGTATTTTCATGCAAGATAATTATTTCATTTGCTCTTAAACTTGGATGGAGTTGATTACTACCCACATCAAGAGTAGTGATTTTTAAAGCCTGATTTTCAAGTAAAATTTGCACAAAACCGCCCGTGCTAGATCCTATATCAAGACAATTTTTATGTTTTATTTCAATATCATTTTCTTCTAAAAAATTTTTTAATTTCAAAGCTGCTCTTGAAACATAAATTTCACTTAAAAGATCCAATTTTAACTCATTGGCTAAAAGTATATCTTCAAGATTTAAATCTTGCGTTTTTTTTAAATTTTCTAAAAAATTTTTCACATCAAAAGAAGCTTTAAAACTTTTACCATTAAGTAAAATCTCTTCATTTTCTATAAGCTCTAAAGCTTTATTTCTACTGATATTTAAACGCTTTGAAACAAAAAAATCAAATCTCATTTTAAACTCTCATTTATTCTTTTTTCCAAGTCTTCTTTTTCTTTAGAAAACCACCAAATTCCTATTTCAAAAGCATTTTTTTTAAAAATTTCTCTAAGATCTTTAAGATCTTTTTCAAAAAGATCTTTTTCTTTTTGAATTAAACTTAAGTTATTATCTTTTAAAAAATTAAAATTATTCATCCATAAAAGTATTTGTTCTTGTTCAGATTTTAAGGCATTATTTCTTTGCTCTTTTAAAAAATAACTTCCTAAAACCATGATAAAACATAAAAATAAAACAATTATTTTTATGTTTATTTTCAAAACAAAATTAAAAACAAAAGCCAAAAGAGAGCAAAACATAAAAAAATTAAAAAAATCAAAAATAAAATTTAAAGCTCTAAAGCTCAAATATCCAAAATGAGAAAAAATAAAAAGTTTTAAATTTGAAACAAAATACAAAAATTCAGATAAAAAATCAAAATAAACAAAAGAAGCACTCTTATAAGCAATGATTTTCCTAGAAAAAAGTTCTAAATTTAAAAGCTCATTGTAAGTAAAAAAAAGCCCATAAAATGCATAAAATAAAGCGGTAAAAAAACTAGCGATAACAACTATTCTAAAATCATTATAAGCATTATTTACAAATTGCAAATGCAATTCTTTTTTTAAAAATATCATCAATAAAGGCAAAATTATAAATATAAAAACTAAATCAATTTTTTCAAGATTTAAAAAATTTAAAAATAAAGAAACAAGTCCAAAAATCGCCAAGAAAAAACTAAAAATATAAAGATAAAAATCCCCCATACTAATACGATAAAACAAACTTCCCTTAATCAAAGTAGCTTCTTTTATAATATTTTTTCTAAGCTTTAAAAATAAAAAGAATTCCCAAAAAAGTGTTAAGAAAATAGGAATTAAAAAAAACAGAGAAAAAGCACTCCTTTGCCAAGTTAGCAAAAATCCAAAAAGGCTTAAAAGTGTTAAAATATAAGAACTATTCTTTAACAAGTTCATTAAAAGCACTTTCATCTATACATTTTACTTCAAGCTCTTTAGCCTTACTCAGCTTAGAACCTGCCTCTTCTCCAAAAAGCACATAGTCAGTCTTTTTAGAAACCGAACCACTTACCTTACCTCCAAGCTTTTCTATTAAAGCCTTAAACTCATCTCTTGGTCGTGAAAGAGTTCCTGTAATCACAAAAGTTTTACCAAAAATCACACCATCGCTTTTGATTTCAAGTTTTTCTATTTTCAAATTTAAAAGCCTGTAAAACTCATCAATTCTTGTATGATTAACACGCGTAAATTCGCAAAGACTTAAAGCCATTTGCTCCCCAAAACCTTCTAAATTGGCATAAGCTTCAAAGCTTTGCTTGTGCCACTCTTTACCAAAACTTAAGCTTAATTTTTTAGCCGCAACCTCGCCAATATGATCTATCCCTAAAGCTGTGATAAAACGAAAAAGCTCACATTCTCTTGCTTGTTCTATAGCATTTAAAAGATTGTTGATTTTCTTTTCTTTAAAGCCTTCCAAACCTTCAAAATCACTAAATTTTAAATGAAAAATACTCTCAAGTGTAGTGATTTTTTTGTGTTTATATAAAAGTTCTACTATATTTTCTCCAAGTCCGTCGATATTAAGACATTTTTTAGAAACAAAATGAATGATAGAATTTACAAGTCTATCTTCACAGTCTATATTTTGACATTTTATTAAAGTTCCTTCATCTAAAAGCTCACTTTGGCAAGTAGGACAAAGTTTAGGGCGTAAAATTTCCATCTCTAAACCTTCTCTACGCTCTTTAAAAACCTTAGTAATTTTAGGGATAACATCGCCACTTCTTATCACGCTTACAAAATCATTGATTTTAACATCAAGTCTTGCAATCTCATCAAAATTATGAAGGGTGGCTGATTTTACTACAACCCCATCTAAATTTACAGGCTCTAAAACCGCCACAGGAGTGATCACCCCACTTCTTCCTACTTGTAAATTTACCCCTATTAAACGCGTGGTTTTTTCAAGTGCAGGAAATTTAAAAGCTGCCATAAATTTTGGAAATTTTACCGTATAGCCTAATTCTTCACAAAGCGCAAGATCATCAACTCTTACCACCATTCCATCCATCATCATAGACTTTTTTTCTCTTAAAGCTAAAAGCTCATCATAAGCTTTTAAAACCTCATCTAAATTAGCGCAAAGTCTTACAAAATCATCCTTTAAAAAACCAAGCTCTCTGATAAATTGCATCACCTCGCTGTGTTTAGTAAAATTTAAGGTATTTTCCCCTACTCCCCAAGGATAAAATTTCAAATTTCTTTCTTTAGTGATGCTTGTATCAAGCTGCCTTAAACTCCCGCTTGCAGCATTGCGTGGATTAGCAAATAAACTTTGATTTAAAAGAGCTCTTTTTTCGTTGATTTTCTCAAAATCATCTTTTAAAATCACCACTTCTCCACGAATTTCTATCCTTTCTTTATAGGCTATATTTTTAGGTATATTTTCTATCTCAAAAACATTAAGTGTTATATCCTCGCCCACTTCGCCATCACCTCTAGTGGCACCGCTTACTAATTTACCATTTTCATAAAGTAAATTTAAACTCGCTCCGTCAAATTTAGGCTCTATAAAAAAGTTTTTTTCACATTTTGTGCGTTTTGCCCAAGCCCTAAGCTCACTCTCATCAAACACATCTTCCATCGACCACATACGCTTTAAATGAGCTATTTTTTTAAACTCGCTTTGTATAGTAGGAGCTATTTTTTGCGTTGGAGAGTCTTTTGAAATTTCATCTTTATTTTGTTCTTCAAAAACTCTTAATTCTCTGATTAAAGCATCGTATTCTTCATCGCTAGCCAAGGGTTCATCTTTTTCATAATATGCCCTCATCCACAAATTTGCTAAAGCAACTTTTTCTAAATACTCTTCTTTTTTCATCTAAACTCCTATATTGTCCATTGCCTGTGCTAAAGCAAAAAGTTGTTTGTGCTCGTATAAATCATGCACTCTTATAATACTAGCACCATTTTCAAAAGCCTTTAAATGCAAATACAAAGTTCCTGCTAAACGATCTTTAATCTCGCTTTGAAAATACGCATTAATCACACTTTTGCGACTCGCACCTATAAGTAAAGGTTTATTAAATTGCAAAAAATGTTCTAAGTGTTTGATTAAAATCATATTATGCTCCGCACTCTTTCCAAAACCAATACCTACATCTAAAATACTTTCTTTTACTCCAAAACTTTCTAAAAGTTCAAGTTTTTCTTTAAAAAACAAAGTCATCTCATCGAGTAAATCTTCATAAAAAGGATTATCTTGCATGTTATTTGGATTGTTTTGCATGTGCATTAAGCAATATTTTGCCTCATATTTACTTGCAAGTTTAGCCAGATTAAGATTTCTTAAACTTGTAATATCATTTATAAGTTTAAAACCCTTATTTAAAGCATATTCTAGACAATATTCATCAAAACTATCTAAACTAAAAATCGCTTTTTCATGATAATTTTTCTCATAAATTAAGTCAAGTACTTTTTTTAGTCTTTTAAATTCCTCTTCCTTGCCACAATACTCACTCCCAGGTCTTGAACTAACCGCACCTATATCGATATACTCAGGCCTTAAAGCAAGAAAGTCATTAAGCCTTTTTTCAAAGTCTTCTTCACTCACACGACTTTTTGCATTAAAACTGTCTTCATTAACATTAATCACTGCCATAAGCTCAGCTTTTTTTGTTTTTAAAAAATCTTTTTGCAAAAAAAGAGCCAAATTTTTAAGTCCAAAATCTTGAAGTTTTTCTTTAGCAATAAGTTTTTGAATTTGCTCTTTACTTGCCATTAAAAGCGCATTTGAATGAGTGATTTTTGCAGTAATTACTTCTTTATGAGTAATAAGTTCAGCTCCTACTCTTAAAGCATCTTGTTTTAAAATATTTGCCGCAGGAGTAGAAATATCTTTGATAAAAATAAAATGAATTTTTGTTTTTTCACTCATAATCTTTTGTCCCATTTTATGAGGATTTATAAAAGAGCAAAGTAAATTAAAATCGGTATTTGGATTGATTTTAAAAAATTTCATTTTATTTCTTTGTATAGTAATTTAATAAAAGAGTAGCCAAAAGTACCCCGCTTTTAGAATTTAATTTTGCAAGCTCATAACTTTCATAAAAAAACTCTAATTCTTCAGCGTTAAAATCTTTATATTTCACACATTCTTTAGCAAGCAATGCGATTTGATCCATAAGTTCATTTTTATCCAAATTTTCATTTTTTTGCAAAAAATCAAAAAGCATTCTTAAATCCATTCTTTTAAGATCTAAATCAAGTTTTTTAACTTCCTTTTCAACTTTTCTTTTTTCACAAATAAGACGTGATTTTATAGTAGGTAAAAGTAAATTTTTAGAAGGTACCACAATAAGAAATTTAATATTTTTTGGAGGTTCTTCAAGAAGTTTAAGTAAAAAATTTTGTGCTTCTATCCTATAAGAATCCGCCATTAAAACAATAATTTTTTCTTCGGTTTCTGCGATATAGCTTTCTTTTTCAACTGCTCTTGCATCATCAAGTAAAAATTCATTTTGTGGCATAAAAAATCTTAATTTTTTAATACCAAAATTATTAATCATTTCTTCTTTAATACCTAAAAAATCTTCACTGATAATAATCTTACTAATAAACAAAATATTTATCCTAATTGCACCTTGGAAAATAATATTGCATCCAAACTTACATCAAAAAGTTGATATAAACTAATAAGCTTGATATCCAAGTCTTTATCTTTAGAATTTAAATAAAAACTATCTTGTAACTGCTCATCAAAAAGCCACAATAAACTATCATCTCTTGATTTAGCGATTAAAGATTTATTATCAGAAGCACTTCCTACATAAAAATACACATAACCATTAGGAAAAGAAATGTCAAGCAAGTCATTAAGTAAAGCTATATCTTCTGAACTTTGTACTTTCTTCTTGCATAAAGAATTTAACGACACAAAAGGAAGCATAGGACGAGCGGCTTTTGAATTTATATTTTTTAAAAAATACTCTTCATACCAAGATCTTTGTTCATCACACATTAAGACAAAAGTGCGTCCTTCTAAAAGATATTTAAGTCTTGCAGCCATCAAAGGAGCCCATTCTAAACGACGCGACTCCAACCATGCCATAAAAGCTCCGCCATTGCGGATATTTTCAAGAGTAAAACTTAAAAAATCACTCATTTATTTATCAAGTCCATAGCACTCATGTAGTGCTCTAACTGCAAGTTCTCCGTATTTTTCATGAACTATCATCGAAATTTTAATTTCGCTAGTAGAAATCATACCGATATTAATCCCCTCATCAGCTAAAGCTTTAAAAGCTTTACTTGCCACTCCTGAATGTGATTTCATACCTACACCCACTATGGAAACTTTTACCACAGCGCTATCGCTTTCTATGGTTGTTTTTGGACTTAAAATTTTTTGCATAGCATTTTTGACTAATTCAAGTTCATTTTGAGGAACTGTAAAACCTAAATTTGTAGCACCATCAACTCCAACATTTTGTATAATCATATCTACATTAATATTTTCATTTGCTAAAACAGAAAAAATTTCAGCTGCGATTCCAGGTTTATCTTCTACATTTCTTAAAGTCACTCTTGCTTGATTTTTATCTAAAGCAATACCACTTACTAAAGCTTGTTCCATTCCATCTTCCTTTGTTATCATTGTTCCTTCGTTATTGTTAAAACTACTTCTGGTTACTAAGTTAACATTTAATTTTTTTGCAAGCTCTACAGAACGATTTTGCAAAACTTTTGCACCCAAACTTGCAAGTTCAAGCATTTCTTCATAAGAAATTTTATCCAATTTCTTTGCCTTTGGTTCAATTCTTGGATCTGTTGTATAGACCCCATCAACATCGGTATAAATTTCACACAAATCCGCATTTAAGGCACCTGCTACTGCCACAGCACTTAAATCGCTTCCGCCACGCCCTAAAGTAGTTACATTACCTTCCTCATCTACACCTTGAAAACCCGCTATAACGACTATTTTACCATTTTGAAGTTCTGATTTTATCGCTTTTGTATCAATATGATGAATTCTTGCCTTTGTAAAAACACTATCTGTAATAATTCCTGCTTTTCTCCCAGAAAATGATATAGCAGAATAACCCTTTTCATTTAAAGCAATAGAAACTAAAGCGCTTGTTACACGCTCTCCGCTACTTAAAAGCATATCCATATCTTTACCATTAGGAGTTTTACTAAAATATTCAGCTTGCTCGATAAGAGTATTTGTCACCCCACTCATTGCAGATACTACAACAACAAGTTGATTACCCTGTTGCGCACTCTGAATAACCCTATTGGCTACTGCTTCGATACGCTCAAGTGTTCCAACGCTTGTTCCACCATATTTTTGAACTATAAGCATTTTAGATATAACCTTTCTCTTCAAAATATTTGATCACTTTAACATAAATATTTTTTTTGAAATGATTAATCATTTCAAAAATTTGTTTAACACTCACAAATTGATAATCATCAAATTCAGGATGCTTGGTATTGATATTGATTGTAGCACCGTGCTTTAAACGCACTAAAAAATATTTTTGAATCTGCCCATCATAAGGATACATTTTTTTAACAATTTTACTCGGAAAATCATAACTCAACCATTCTGGATACTCAGCAATGATTTCAACCTCATCAGTACCTATTTCTTCTTTTAGTTCTCTAAATAAAGCGTTTTTGACACTTTCACCCTTATCAATACCTCCTTGTGGAAATTGCCAAATATTATCCATATCACTTCTTCTAGCTATAAAAATCTTACACTCAAAAGGATAAGAACTTGATAAAACAATAGCTGCAACATTTGGTCTATAATTTTTCTCGTTTTCCACAATATTTTTCCTTAATTTTAAAGGAAATAATTTTAACCTAAATCAAATCAAATTTTTATTAAAATACATTAAAAAATTTAATAAAATATTTTAGGGTTTTTATGCATTTTTATATCCATATTCCATTTTGTGAAAGCAAATGTAATTATTGTGCTTTTACAAGTTTGAAAAAAAATGATTATGAAAAAGCCTATTTTAAGGCTTTAAAAGAAGATATTATTTTTCAATTAAAACAATTTAACATTCAATCAAATCAAATTAAAACCTTATTCATAGGCGGAGGAACACCAAGTTGTGTTGATGCGTATAATTATGAAGATATTTTTAAAATTTTATATCCTTTACTAGATAAAAATGTAGAAATTTCATGCGAAGCTAATCCCAACTCAGCAACATTAAATTGGCTTAAAAATATGAAAAATCTAGGAGTTAATCGCATTTCTTTTGGAGCTCAAAGTTTTCATCCTAAAAAACTTCACTTTCTTGGAAGAATTCATAATCAAGAAATGATTATCAAAGCATTAGAAAACGCAAATAAAGTAGGTTTTAAAAATATCAATTTAGATCTTATTTATGATACAAAATTAGACAATAAAAAAATGCTTGAATTTGAACTCTTACACTTAAAACAAATCAAGGCTTTAATCACACACCTTAGTGCTTATAATTTAACCATAGAATCAAACACAGCCTTTGCCAAAAAAGAACATTTCAAAAAAAATGCTCCTAATTTAATGAAATTTTTCATCAAACAACTCCTAGAACTTGACTTTTTTCAATATGAAATCAGTAATTTTTCAAAAACCAAAGCCCAAATTTGCAAACATAATCTTGCTTATTGGCAAGGAAAAAACTACCTAGCTTGTGGATTAAGTGCGGTAGGATTTTATGAAAACAAGCGTTTTTATACAGCAAAAAATTTAAAAAATTACATAGAAAATCCCACTTTTAGATCTATAGAGCAGCTAAGTTCTAAAGACTTGAATTTAGAACACCTATTTTTAGGACTTAGAAGTATAGTAGGGATTGATGAAACAAAACTCAATCAATGGCAAAAAAACAAAATAAATATATTATTAAAAGAAAAAAAACTTTTTTACAAAAATAAAAGATATTTTAATCCTAATTTTCTCATTAGCGACGAACTTGCTTTATATCTCTCATCTTAAATTTAAGTTTTTTAAGTAAAATATTTATTTAAAATATCAAATCAAAGAGTAATGATTAATGAGTTTTGGTGAAATTATAGTTATTTTAGTTGTAGCGATTTTAGTCTTAGGGCCTGATAAACTTCCAGAAGCTATAGTACAAATAGCAAAAATTCTAAAGGCTGTAAAACGCAACATAGATGATGCAAAATCAAGCATAGAAAAAGAAATACGCATCAATGACTTAAAAGAAGAAGCTAAGAAATACAAAGATGAATTTTCAAGCACTAATGAAAACATACGCAAAAAACTCAGTTTTGAAGAATTTGATGACCTTAAAAGAGATATTTTAGATAAAACAAAGGTAGATTTAACCTTTGATAGCAGAGATGATAACACAAAAAATAACCTTAGCGGACAAAATTTAAATACAGAAGAAAAACCAAATCTTAGCAAATTAGAAACACAAGATAAAACGGAAAAATAAATGTTTGAAGAATTAAGACCTCATTTAATAGAACTTAGAAAACGCCTTTTTATAAGCGTTGCTTGCATTGTAGTTATGTTTATTGTATGTTTTGCTCTACGAAGCTATATCTTAGATATTCTAAAAGCTCCACTTATAGCTGTTTTGCCCGAAGTAGCCAAACATGTGAATGTAATTGAAGTACAAGAAGCCTTATTTACTGCAATGAAAGTTAGTTTTTTTGCAGCCTTTATCTTTTCTTTACCTGTAATTTTTTGGCAATTTTGGAAATTTGTAGCTCCAGGACTTTATGATAATGAAAAACGCCTTGTGGTGCCTTTTGTTAGCTTTGCAAGCATTATGTTCGCCTTAGGGGCTTGTTTTTGCTATTTTGTTGTAGTGCCTTTGGCTTTTAAATTTTTGATTAATTTTGGTTTAAATGAAGATTTTAATCCTGTGATTACCATAGGAACTTATGTAGATTTTTTTACAAAAGTTGTTGTGGCTTTTGGTTTAGCTTTTGAAATGCCTGTAATTGCCTTTTTCTTTGCTAAAATCGGGCTTATAGATGATAGTTTTTTAAAACGCCATTTTCGCATAGCTGTTTTAGTTATTTTTGTTTTTTCAGCCTTTATGACTCCACCTGATGTTTTATCTCAATTTTTAATGGCAGGACCACTTTGCGGACTTTATGGACTTTCTATTTTAATTGTTCAAAAGGTAAATCCTGCCCCAAAAGATAAAGAAAGTGATGAATAAAGACTTACTTCTTTCAAGCTATGATTACACTCTAGCTAATGAACTCATAGCTAACTATCCTGCAAATCCAAAAGAAAATGCTAGGCTTTTGGTTTTTGATCGCAAAAACAAAGAAATTTTTCACACTACTTTTAAAAATTTACAAGACTTTTTACCCAACTGCGCGATTTTTTTCAATGATACTAAAGTTATTAAAGCAAGAATTTATGGCAATAAAGCAAGCGGAGGAAAAATAGAGCTTTTCTTGCATCAACCTTTTTTAAATTCTCACAATCCACTTTTTCTAGCTCAAATTAAAGGGCGTGTTAAAAAAGATGAAATCTTATATTTTAGAGAGGATTTAAAAGCGCACGTTGTAGAACTTTTAGATGATGGTCTTCGAAAAGTTCAATTTTTTCAAAATGATAAAACCTTAGACACCTCAAATCTTTACAACCTGCTTGACAAGATAGGACATATACCCTTGCCTCCTTATATTAAAAGGGAGGATGAAAAAAGTGATTTGAAAGATTATCAAAGTATCTTTGCAAAAAATTTAGGCGCAGTGGCTGCTCCGACTGCAAGTTTACATTTTAGTGAGACTATGCTTGAAAATTTAAGAAAAAAACACGAAATTTACCATTTAACCTTACATGTAGGAGCTGGAACCTTTAAAAGCGTAGAATGTGAAAATATACAAGAGCATAAAATGCATAGCGAATTTTTTAACATTCCGCAGCAAGCATGTGAAATTATAGATTCAAAACAAGCTATTTTAGGCATAGGAACAACGGTAACAAGAACTATAGAATATTACGTAAGAACTAAAACAAAAAATGGTTTTTGTGATCTTTTTTTACACCCGCAAAATCCACCTATAAGACAAAATCATCTTTTGACCAATTTTCATTTACCAAAATCTACTCTTATCATGCTAGTTTCAGCTTTTATCGGTAGAGAACAGTGTTTAAAACTTTATGAACTTGCCATAAAAGAAAAATATCGCTTTTACTCTTATGGCGATGCGATGCTAATCTTGTGATTTTTCTTTAAAATTTATTGCTATTTTAGCTTGAAGTTTTAGCCAATCTTTTTGAAGCATGATAGGAAAACCACCATAAACGCGCCCGCCTTCTAAATTTTTACTCACACCGCCTCTTGCAGCTATAGTACTAAAATCGCCTATTTTTAAATGTCCACTCGTTGCACTTTGACCACCCATAATAACATTGCGTCCTAACTCACTTGAACCTGAAATTCCAGTTTGTGCTACAATGATACAATTTTGACCTATATTGCAATTATGTCCGATTTGAACTAGATTGTCTACCTTAGTACCTGCTTTGATAATAGTACTATCAAAAACTGCTCTATCTATAGTTGTACAAGCCCCCACTTCTACAAAATCTTCTAAAATCACATTGCCATTATGATAAATTTTATAATGTTCGCCGTTTTTATTGTGCGCATAACCAAAACCATCGCTTCCTATTACACAATTAGCAAGCAAATGACATTTTTTACCAATTTTAGTGTCATTATAAATCACTACATTAGGATGGATAATACTCTCATCACCAATGCTGACATTATCGCCTATATAAGCTCCTGCCATAATGATTACATTTTCACCTATATTTACATTATCACCTATATAAACATTAGGCATGATTCTTGCGCTTTTTGCGATATTTTGTATTTTTTCTTTAACTGTGCTTATCAAAGGCTTAGCAAAAAGCTTGCTTAAAAAAGCAAAATTCAAATGTGGATTTTGAGTAATCAAAGCTTTAGTATCTTTAGGTACTAAATTTTCATATTCTTTAGATACTAAAATAGCAGCAGCTCCTGTGTGAGGTATATCTTTGGTATTTTTCTCACCATCACAATAAGTAAGCTCTGTAAAATTTGCTTTCAATAAAGAATTTAAAGCACTGATTTCTATATCCTCACCTTTATACTCCAAGCTTAAAAATTCTGCTATTTCACTTAATTTCATTTAATCTCCATCAAAACAGATCCACTGCGAACTATATCACTAGGATTGTATTTTTTAATTGTTTTTAAAAAATTATCAATGCGATTTGCATCATCAGCAACCATTAAAAACAAAAAATTCTCATTACTATTTGCAATAGTACCATTATAAGCTTTCAAAACGGCATCAAGTCCACCTAAATTTTCATTTAAAGGAATTTTCACCAAAGCCATTTCTTTGTCAATAAATTCTTCACTTTCTATCACTTTATAAGTAGGAATAAGCTTATGAAGTTGTTTGACTATCTGCTCAAAAGTTCTTTCATTTCCTGAAGTGACTATATTAATACGCGAAAATTCTTTATTTTCCAAAGGTGCTACTGTGAGCGAGTCAATATTATAACCTCTTCCTGAAAAAAGTCCTACTATACGAGATAAAACCCCATGCTCATTTAAAACAATTACCGATAAAACCCTTCTCATTGTCTATCCTTTGCCTTTGGTAAAATCATATTATAAATCGCACTTCCTGCAGGCACCATAGGTAAAACATCTTCAAAGCGATCAATTTTTACATTTAAAAGAGAGGTTTTATCACTTTTTAAAGCTTGGTTAAAAGCTTGAATGAATTCTTCTTTGCTTGAAATTTCATAACCTTCGCAACCAAAGCCTTGAGCAATTTTGATAAAATCAGGCTGAGTGCTTAAATCTGTTTGTGAAAAATGCTCTTTATAAAACATACTTTGCCATTGTCTTACCATACCTAAAAAGGCATTATTTAAAATAATATTTATAGTTTTTATACCATACTCACGAGCAGTCATAAGCTCTTGGATATTCATTAAAACCGATCCATCACCTACGAAATTAATCACCACTTCTTCATCCACAGCAAGCTTTGCACCCAAAGCAGCAGGCAAAGAATATCCCATAGTTCCTTGCCCTCCACTTGTTGCAAGCTGTCTTGGATAATTAAAAGGATAAAACTGTGCTACCCACATTTGATGCTGACCCACATCGGTAATAATCCTTGCATCAGGAGCCATCTTCGCACATTCTTCAATCACCCATTGCGGTTTTAAAACTTCATTGCTATCTTCATAAGAAAGTGGATAAAGTTCATTATAACGCTTTAAAGTTTCGTGCCATTCTTTAAAAGTTGTGTTGAAATTTTCCTTTTTAAGCTCTTCTAAAAGCTCTTTAAGAACTTCTTTAATATCTCCTACTATAGGATAATGCGCATTGATAATCTTTGAAATAGAACTAGGATCAATATCAACATGAACTATAGTCGCATGTTTGGCAAATTCACTTGTTTTTCCTGTAATCCTATCATCAAATCTCGCTCCTACACTCACAAGCAAATCACACTCACTTAAAGCCATATTAGCGACATAGCTTCCATGCATGCCTGCCATTTTGAGATTAAAAACATCATCACTTCTTAAAGTTCCAAGCGCCATCAAGGTTTCAACTGCTGGAATTTTTGTAAATTTTACAAGCTCTCTGATTTGCTCACTTGCATTAGAACTGATACAACCTCCACCCAAGTAAAATAAAGGTCTTTTTGCTTCTTTTAAAAGCTCTGCAAATTTTTTAATTTGCTTTGAGTTACCCTTATAAACAGGCTTATAAGTTTTCATAGAAATTTCTTTAGGATATTCCCAAAGTCCCAAAGTTGCACTTATATCTTTTGGCACATCTATATGCACAGGCCCAGGTCTACCACTTCTTGCTATATAAAAAGCCTCTTTTAAAATGCGTGGAAACTCTTCTATGCAAGTAACTAAATAATTATGCTTTACACAAGGTCTTGAAATACCTACTGCATCAATTTCTTGAAAAGCATCTGTACCAATAAGAGAATTTGCCACCTGTCCTGAAATCAACACCAAAGGGATAGAATCACTATAAGCCGTAGCTAAGCCTGTAATAGTATTTGTAAAACCTGGTCCACTTGTAACTATGGCTACACCCACTTCTCCACTCATTCTTGCGTAAGCATCAGCAGCATGCAAAGCCGCTTGTTCATGACGCACTAAAATATGTTTAAAATACTTTTGATTGTAAATTTCATCATAAATATTAAGCGCAGCGCCTCCAGGATAACCAAAAACAATTTTAACATTTTCTTCTTTTAAAGCCTCGCAAATCATTGCTGAACCGCTTAACTCTTTCATAATAACACTCCAAAAAATTATTGTAAAAGCTCTTTAAGTGCTAAATTAAGTCTTTTGCCATCAACACTCGCACCTAATTTTATTTTAGCTTCTTTCATTACCAAACCTTGTTCTTTTAGTGAACTTACACCCAATTCTTCTATAAGTTGTTTTAAGGCTAAAGTTAACTCCTCATCACTTAGTTGTTTAGGCAGATAAATTTCAAAAAGACTTATTTCATTTTGTTCTTTTTGTGCTAAATCTTCACGATTTGCCTTAAGATAAAGTTCGATTGCGTCTTTGCGTTTTTTGATTTCACTTGCAATGATTTTATAAATTCTTTCATTATCTAATTCTATTCTTTCATCCACTTCTATTTGCTTAAAAGCTGCATTTAGAGTTCTTAAACTATCTCTTTTAAAATCATCTTTTTGTTTCATTGCCTCTTTGATATCGTTTAAAATTTGTTCTTTTAAAGTCATTTTTTTCCTTTTTAGTTAAAATTACAAGCTTTAAGATTTAAACCAAAACCTTCTAAGCCTATATAGTCTTTATCACAACTTTGAGATAAAAGTTTAATTTCTTCTATACCAAAATATCTTAAAATCTGTGCTCCTATACCATAGTTTTTGTATTGAGTGGTACTGGATTTTTCTCCTTGCATGAAAACTATAACGCCACCATTTTCACTAAGAAATTTGATTTGCTCTAAAAGTTTTGAAAATTTATCTGAAGTTAAAAGCTCAAAATCACTACCACTGATATGAAATTTAACATTTTCACATTTTTTTATATCTTTAAAGCAAAAAGCTATATGTTGGGTTTGATTATGATCGCTAAAGATAAATTTTTCTGCTTTAAAGCCTGCTAAAACACTTTGACTTTTTTCTTCAAGCTTAATAAGGCTTTCATGTTTTAGGCGATATTCTATAAGATCACTTACGGCTATCATGTTTAAATCATGCTTTTGGCAAAAAAATTCTAGATCTTCTCTTCTTGCCATATCTCCATCATCTTTTACGATTTCACAAATCACACAAGCACCTTTTAATCCTGCTAATTTACAAAGATCAACCGTACCTTCTGTATGACCTGTGCGTTCTAAAACTCCGCCTTTTTTTGCGATTAAAGGATTGATATGTCCTGGTCTTACAAAATCACTCGCTTTAGCATTATCATCAGCAAAAATTTGTATAGTCATATTTCTTTCATAAGCACTAACTCCCGTTGTAGCATCTTTTGCATCTACGGTTATGGTAAAAGCGGTTTCGTGGTTTGAAGTATTTTTAGGCACCATTAAAGGAAGTTCAAATTTTTTTGCCAAAGTTTCATCTAAAGCTACGCAAACCACACCACGAGCTTCTTTTATCATGAAATTTACTTTTTCTTGAGTGCTAAATTGCGCAGGAAAGATTAAATCGCCTTCATTTTCTCTATCTTCTGCATCTACCATTACAAGCATTTTCCCTGCTTGTAAATCCCTAATCGCTTGTTCTACGTTAACAAATTTCATCTTTATTTCCTTAAAATTTTTAAAATTATAACTTAAATTGCTTGACAAATAAATTAAAATTCACTATAATTACACTTTTAAAAAATATTTATTGGGGTATCGCCAAGCGGTAAGGCAACAGGTTTTGGTCCTGTCATTCAGGGGTTCGAATCCCTTTACCCCATCCACTTCTTATTTTATATTTCAAATATCTTATATGCCGCGAAGTAGAGCAGTGGTTAGCTCGTCGGGCTCATAACCCGAAGGTCGGGAGTTCAAATCTCCCCTTCGCAACCAAATGTATTAATCTTCAATCCTCTTCACTTCTTTTTAATTGTATTAAAATAATTTAAAATGATTGTATTGTTAATCTTAGCTGAGTTTTTAAAATACTTTAAAAGAATGATTGCAATCTAAAAAGAGTTTAACAACCTTAAAAACATCCATCCTAATAATTTTAAAATTATCAGGATGAAATTTTTAACAAGTAGGAGAGT